>AZHR01000006.1 GCA_000504625.1 alpha proteobacterium SCGC AAA240-E13 | reverse complement strand
CATGAAGCAGGTTTTCCAAAAGGAGTTTTTAATTTGGTTAATGGAGACGGGTCAGGAGTTGGAACACAAATTTCAGGTCATCCAGATATTGATATGATCTCTTTTACAGGATCAACAAGAGCAGGAAAACTAATTTCAAAAAATGCTGCTGATACAACTAAAAGAGTTTGTTTAGAACTAGGCGGCAAAGGCGGAAACATAGTTTTTGCAGACTCATATCCTAACGCAGTAAGAGATGGAGTTAGAAATGTAATGAGCAATTCTGGACAATCATGTGATGCTCCAACAAGAATGCTTGTGGAAAAATCTATTTATGAAAGAGCAATTAAAGAAGCACCGGATGAAGCAAATAAAATTAAAGTAGATATTGCATCAAAAAAAGGAGATCATATAGGTCCTGTAGTTTCGAAAGTTCAATATGATAAAATAATTAACTTGATTAAAAGCGGGATTGACGAGGGAGCTACACTGGCAGCAGGAGGTCCCGAACTTCCAAATGGCTTGAACAAAGGTTATTTTATTAAACCAACAATTTTCACAAATGTTACAAACGATATGCAAATAGCAAAAAAAGAAATTTTCGGACCAGTCCTTTCAATAATCCCATTTGAAACAGAAGATGAAGCAATTAAAATTACTAATGATACAGAATATGGTCTTGGTAACTATTTACAAACTGAAGATAAAGAAAAGGCAAAAAGAGTTGCAAAAAAGTTAAGATCGGGAATTGTTTATATAAATGGAAAAGCTGCAGACTCCGGAACACCTTTTGGCGGATATCGACAATCTGGAAATGGTCGCGAAGGAGGTACTTGGGGACTAGAAGAATATCTAGAGGTAAAAACGATTACTGGTTGGAAATAAAATGAAAAAAAAAGATAAATTAAAATACTATAAATTTTTAAATTCACTTCCAAAAAAACTTAATAATTTATATTTTAGAAAACTAAAAGGTAAATTTAAATTAAATAACAAATCTAAAAAGAAAAACGGTTTTGATCCAGTTACAAACATTGACAAAGCTATAGAATTCTTTTTAAGAAAAGAAATTAAAAAAAAATTTCCTAAAGATGGAATTGTTGGAGAAGAGTTTAAAGCAAAAAAATCAAAGAGTGGATTTTCATGGATTATTGATCCCATAGATGGCACAAGGTCCTTTATTATTGATAGCCCAACTTGGAGCAATCTAATAAGCATAAATTATAAAAATGTCCCAATTTTTGGTTTAGTTAATTTTCCGATGTTAAAAAAATATTATATTACTGGAACTAAAAAAACTTCTTATTTGGTAGAAAATAATAAATTTAAAAAACTTAAAGTTTTAAAAACTAACGCACTTAACAGATCAAAGGTTGCCGGAAACTTTTTTGGATGGTTATCTTTAAACGAACAAAAAAAAATTTCAAAATTAACAAGATTAATGAGATATCCTTGTTCTGACGCTCTTAGCTACTGTCAATTATGTGAAGGAAAACTCGATGTGGTTATACAGTGTTATAATAAAATTTGGGACATACATCCAATGATACCTCTCATAGAAAATGCCGGTGGATATATAACTACTTGGGAAGGTAAAGATCCGATAGTCGGAGGAAGTGTAGTTGCTAGTTCAAATAAAATAATACATAAAAAAATTCTTAATTTGCTCAAACCAGTAGTGTAAATTTTAGATGGTCACACACTATATTCATAGAGGACTAGCAAAGAAAAAACTTGAAGAAAATACTTTGGCTGCATTTAAATACTCTTTCAAAAAAGGATACGGAATAGAAACAGATATTCACTGCACTAAGGATAATAAGATTATTTGTTTTCACGATTTTAATTTAAAAAATAAATTTAAAGTTAATAGACGAATTAAAGAAACAAATTATAATGAAATTAAGAAAATTAGTCTCAAATTCAATTCCAAAGTGCCACTGCTTGATGATTTATTGAAGCTAAATAGGAGTAAATTTCCTCTAATGATTGAACTAAAAACAATTTTTTCAAAAAAAAATTTAATTTCATTAATAAACAAAATAAAAAATTGCAAAAATTTTAGCTTAACATCATTTCACGAACAGAATTTAATTAATCTATACAAATTAAAAAAGAGTTTAACTCTTGGTATGATTTTTTCTTCATCGGCAAAAATAAAACAATTTAAAAATAAATCAAAAAAGAAATATATAAAACTATTTGTTGTTGAAAAAAAATTTCTTAAATACTCTCAGCTTGATAAGCTTAAAGTTCCTGTTTATTATTACACAGCAAAAAGTCAAAATATTTTTGAAAAATATAAATATAGTAAAAATTTAATTTTTGAAAATTTATAAAAGAGAAGTATCAATTTTTTTTAAATAATTTAATCTACTAGTTATTTCATCGCGGTCAATATAGTAACCTTGAAGGTGGCGATTACCCGAATTAGGATTGTATTCTGTTCTTCCATGAAGAATTCGTCGATTATTAAAACAAAAAATATCAATATCTGGATGACCTGAAATTTGTGTTCCAACTCCTGACCCGTCTCCATTAACCAAATTAAAAACTCCTTTTGGAAAACCTGCTTCATGTACCATTTCAGCAAATAACATTGGTGATACAGGAGCTATCTCAGGAGGCTTAAGAACCATAGTACACCCAGTTGCAAAAGCTGGAAATACCTTTAATGCTATTTGATTAATTGGCCAATTCCATGGTGTGATTAAACCACAAACCCCAATTGGTTCATAACTTATGTGATTGTTAGATTTTGAGTCAAAATGTTCTTCAAATTTAAAATTTTTTAGTCTTAATATAAAATCTTCTAAATGTGACTGGCCAGATGCAGTTTGTGCTGATATTGCATAATCAATTGGGGCTCCCATTTCCATTGACTGTGCCTCAGCTAGCTCATTAAATCTTTTTTTATAAATTTTAAGTAATTTTTCTAAAAGATTTATTCTTTCTTCTTTCGAAGTTTCTTTCCATTTAACAAAAGCTTCTTTAGCAGCTTTGACAGCAGCATTGGTATCTTCTTTAGATCCTAGAGAAATAATAGCAAAAGGTTCTTCATTAGATGGATTAATTACTTCAAGGTCATTTGATTTAGAGGGCTTGACCCATTTTCCATTTATATAAAAATTTCTTTTATCAAGCATTTTAAATTAAACTTTCTTCCATATTAGTGGATACATATTTGTATCTAGGCGATCACCAGACTTCAGACCTTTTTCCATCATTTCGACACTATGGTTAGGATCCATACCATAATCACGAAATTTGATTCGAATATCATCACCTGCCCACTTAGTTGTGAAGACTCGTAAGTCACAATCATCATCTAATTTTCCAGAACCTCCATGCATTGTGCGACCATTGAAAACAATGCAATCACCTGGTTGCATATCCCAACTTACAACACCAAAACGTTCAGGATCAGAATTTATATCTGGAACTTCTTGTTCAGCAATGTCAGAAAAATCAACTTGATCAACATTTTTTTTTTCTACAGGGTTGAGGTCTCCAAAATTGTAATGTTTAAAAACAGTTTTCCAAAGGTGTGAACCTGGAACAAATGACAGCGAACTTTTTTTTTTAACAGGCGCTAAAGGCATCCAAATTGTACAAGCATCATAACCTTCAACTGACCAATAAGGTTCATCTTGATGCCAGGGAGTTTCGAACTGGGTTCCAGTAGACCGAACAAATACTGAATCAAAAAAAAAGTTGACGATCGTTGATCTCATTAATTGGCCGCAAATCTGAGCAGCAGGTGAATTAAAAATGAACTTTTTGTACTCATCAATATTTTGCCAGGCTGTGTGGTCATAAAACATAGAACGTCCTGAAGTATCCTTATACCATATACGCGAACCTCTTGTGGGTGTTTTAATATTAGTATCAATTCCTTTATTTAAAAGTTCAATCCAATCCTTATCAAACATATTTTTCAATAATAAAACGCCATCATGATGATAAGTGTCAACTTCTTTGCTGGTGATGGGTCGCAATAATTCAGTATTCATTTTTATTAGATTTCATATCCTTTTTCTTCTGATTCATTGTCAGTTAATTCTGATGGAAAACCTTCTGTCCTTAAATTAATATTGCATGTATCTTCTAATCTTTTTACAATCATTGATGACCATGCTCGTGATCCATATTTTTTTTGACCTTCCTTAAATATATTAAAAACGACTGGAGACACCTCAAGAGGAATATGATGCTTTTTGGAAAGGGTATCAAAAAGTCCCATGTCTTTGACTACTAAATCCATTGTAAAACTTATATTATAAGAACCATTCAAGATAACCTGGCTCTCTGTTTCATGAACAAAAGAATTGCCAGAGGAAATTTTTATTGCCTCATAAACAGTTTTAAGGTCCATGCCTGATTTTTTTGCAACAGTTAGTGCCTCTCCTATTGAAACTAAATTAACCGATGCCAGGTAATTAGTAATAACTTTTAGTATTGAAGCAGAACCTAGTTTTCCAGTATGAAGTATTTTTTTTCCCATAACTTTCAATACAGGTAATATTTTTTCAAATGCCGAACGATCTCCTCCAACAAAAATTGAAATATTTCCTGTGGCAGCACGATGACACCCGCCGCTGACAGGACCATCAAGAGGTATGGCTCCTTTATTTGTAGCCAGTTTACCTAATCTTTTTGCTTCAGATTCATCGGTGGTACTCATTTCCAACCAAATTTTATTTTTTGAAAGTCCATTAATAACACCATCTTGGGACTCCATAACCTCAGAGCAAACCGATGGAGAAGGAAGACAAGTTATTATTATATCAACTTTTTGAGCTAATTTTTTCGGAGAATTAGTAGTAGATGCACCGTTTGCAACAAAATCTCTTGTTAAAGAAGAATCCAAATCGATAACCGTTAAATCATACTTGTTGCGTAACAAACTGCCCGCTAATTTTCCTCCGACATTCCCTAAACCTATAAAGCCAACCTTCATTTTAACCTCCAATCATTTTTTCTCTAACATTGTAGAAATTGTCGATAAGAGTCCGTCTTTATCAACATAACATCCTTGTAACCAACGTGTTCCAGCTCCCGAATAAGCTGTTCGCGCATGAAGAACTCTAGTGTTATCAGTTATGAAACATTCTCCTGGATTCAATTTAAAATTAATTGCCAATGTAGGATCATTAATAATATCCGAAAATGCACGATAAGCTTTATAATAATTCGCCATGTCATCATAAGGAACATCAGTGATGGGTGCTGCAGAACGATTATTAAAACGAATTGCTATTAATTCACCATCGGGAGATAGTTCAATTATTGGTCGACGAGATTGTAGATGAGTCCCTTTATCTCCATTGTATTCGAAACGGGCGCAGTATTTAGATAGCAAGTTAAAATAATCAGGATTTTCATCTTTAAGACGTTTAACTGCATTAAAACCATCTACGACCGTTGAGTCTCCCCCCGAAGCAGAGTTTTCCAAACAATAAAGAATTTGTATGGTCGGAACTGGATCTCGGTAAGGATTATCTGTATGCGCCTGCAAACCAAGATTTGTATATGCTAAATTAATCGCATTTACTTCTGATCGAACTTCAAACCATTTACCGTAATTGGTCTCACGAACGTAACCAAAGAGATCGGCTACTTGAATAAGTGCTCCAGATTCTATTTTTCCTCCAGTCATCTTGGCAAAGCCATAACGATAGAGTGACTTTAACCATTGAAGAAGCAAAGTTTTATCCGATCTAGCAGTTTTATAATCAACTTTTGGAATACTTTTTGACATATCTTTTTCCCAAGTCTTCAAATTAGAAGCGATCCAACCTTTTGTATTGTTTCGTTTTGTATCATAGGCATGTGCTTCCAGCCAACTTGCAGAAAATGAAATTTTTTTTGTTTCTGGTAGAAAAGTTAAGAATATATTTTTACCTGACTCATCTAGTGTAGCAGATTCAATGTAAGTGTTAATCGGTATATCCGAAAGCGTAATTAAACGTTGTCCATTGTTAGCATCTCGTGTTTTTGGATCAAGTGCATTATCTCTTAACCATGTCGAGTGATAACGCACATTACTACCATCACTGCGCTGAAGAATTATGGCCTTTCCAGAATCAGTTATCTTAATCGATTTAAATAAAGACATTTCCGCTTCATCTTTTTTATTTTCTAAGTATTATCATATTGTAGAGACAAGACTAATTAATTAAATTCGAGGATCTATTGACCGAGCATATAGTTGATAAAATAATAAATAATTATCAAACCAAAAAAAATTGTTATATTGGCGAGAAAGTTACAATTTCTGATCATATGATACAAACAGCCATGTTGGCGGAAAAAAATCATTCTCCTAAATCGTTAATTTGCGCCTGTTTACTTCACGATTACGGTCATTTTGTTATTGAGGATCCAGATTTATTAGTTTTAAAATCATTTGATGGAAAACATGAAAGTGTGGGATTTAATTTTTTAAAAGATTATTTCAAACCAGAAGTTACCGAACCCATCAAACTACATGTTCAAGCTAAAAGATATCTCTGCCGAAATAAATCATATTATGATCTTTTATCTAGTCCTTCTAAAGTTAGTTTAGAACTTCAAGGAGGAATAATGGGCTATGAGGAAGCTAAAAAATTTACTTCATTGAAATTTTATAAAGATGCAATAACTCTTAGAAAATATGATGATTATGGAAAGATACCCAATGTTAAAATAAAAAAAATTGATGATTACCGAGATTTAATTACTTCTCAACTAATAATAACAGCCTAATATAAACTTCTTATTTAGTTTTTGGTTTACTAAACAATATCATGCCAATCCCAAATAATATAATTGCACCTCCAATAAATAGGTGTTTTGTTGGTTCTTCTCCAAGCAACAAAATAGCTGTTGATAGTCCTGTAAGAGGTAACAAGAGCATCACTGGCATCACTTTATGAACTGGGTTGCGACCCATCACTTGATACCAGGTACCATATGCTAAGGGTTGCATGATAATACCAAGAAATCCTACTATCATCCATCCATTTAGATCCGCAGATAACAAATAATTAATTGTATTCCCATCAAAAATGAAAGATCCTATTAAGAGCATTGGACCACAAAATAAACCAACCCAAGCTGTAACTGCAAATCCTCCTATTTTTTTACTAAGTGGTCTTGCAATAACCATCCCGAAGGACCACGCAAATGCTCCGGAAAGTAATAACAAAATACCAATTAATTTTCCTTCAAGATTAGGTGAACCTAATAAAATAAAGAGTCCTACAAAAGCAATGATTATTCCGATTATACTTCTTACACTTGGTATTTCCTTATATAACAAATAAGCAATAATTACTCCAAAAGGGACTTCGGTATGAACAAGAAGTATTGAGGAAGATGCATCAATCCTATCCAAACCCATATATACCAAACCATACGTTAAAGTTCCTCCTATAAGCGAAACTATAAATAAATCTTTAAATAGTTTTTTTGGTATCGGAAACCACCAAATTAAAATTAAAGCTGCTATAGTAAATCTTAAACCCATTAACAAAAAAGGTGGAAATTGTTGCATAGCAGGTTTGGCAATCGCGAAACCGAAACCTAAAAGTAGAGGAGCACACAACGAAAGTAAAATATCACGAAAATTCATTCATGATACTCACATATTTGGTTAAAATACATAGATTATTTTATCGGAATTTTTTTCCTAGGATCAAAGAAAGGTAGTGGTACAACTTTTGCCTTTAAATTTGCATAAGGAGATCTAATTTCTATTTCAGTATCATTTTTTGCATAATCAATAGGTATAAAAGCATATCCAATATTTTTCTTTAATCTTGGAGAAAAACACTTTGATGTAACATAACCAATTTCTTTTTTATCATCAAATACAGGCCAATGATCAGGCACAAAATATCCGGGTGTATACTGTGGTGGAACAACTTTGCTTATAGGATCTCCAAGAATTTCCATACCAACTAATTTTCTTTTAATTCCTTCTTTTTTAATTTTCTTAAGTGCTTCTTTGCCTACAAAATCTGCTTCCATTTCAAGATCAACTAATCTATCCATTCCAATTTCAAAANGATTATCTGTCACTCTCATATCTTGAAAGTATGAAAAAATTCCAGCTTCAACTCTTCTAATTTGCGACGGACCTGTTGGAGCAATTTTGTACTGTTTGCCAGCAGCCATAATCTTTTCATATAAATCTGCACCACGTTTTTCATCTCTAAGGTAAACTTCATAACCAATCTCGCCGCTCCACCCTGTTCGTGAAACAACAACTGGTATTCCATCTAAATCTGTTTGTTTACACCAGTAATATTTGAGATCATTAATCCATGATCCGAATAAATCATTCATCAAAGCTCTTGATTTTGGTCCTTGAACTTGTAGAGGTGAAACATCTGGCTCTTTCAGCTCAATATCGTATTTGCCGTTACCAGCAACACCCATAGCCCAAAGCAAAAGATCGCTATCTGAAATCGAATACCACCAATGATCTTCTGCCAATTTTAACAATATAGGATCACTAAGAATTCCACCCTGATAATTTGTATTTAAAACATATTTACACTGATCAACTTGGCAGTTTGATAAATTTCTCGGCGTTAATAATTGTGTAAATTTTGCTGCATCCGGTCCTTTAATTTCTACTTGTCGTTCTACAGCAACATCCCAAAGTGTAACGTCATTAACTAAACTCCAAAAATCCTCTTCGGGAGTATTATAATAAACGGGAAAATACATGTGATTATAAGTGGTATATTCCTTGCAGCCCCATTTTAAAGTAGATTCAAAATATGGTGACTTTCTAATTCTTGTGCCAAATCCCAGATGAGGTTTTGGTGGTGTATTTGTTCTTGTTGCCATGAATCTCCCTTTGAAATTCGGAATATGCTTTATTTCATTTTAGTTGTCTAGATAAAATCGTTTAGGCTCTTAATTTCTGATTGTCCGGATCATACACAACTTTATCGAGTATTTTTGTTTTTCTTCTTTGACCTTGAATTTCGACTTCTAAGTTTCCTCCAGTAGCAAAATCTGATTTTACGTAAGCGAATGCTAGACTTTTTTTGGTTCTAAATCCATATCCTCCTGAAGTAACCACTCCCACCACTTTATTATTATGGTAAACAGGTTCATTACCTCTCGCATCGGCATTGTTCGCATCAACTTCCAAGTAAACAATTTTAATATCAACTCCGGATTGAGCTTTTTCTTGAAGTGCTTTGGCCCCAATAAAACTATTTTTTTTCTTCAAATTAAAAAAACGATTCATGCCAGCTTCAACTAAACTAATTTCACCAGTAAGTTCACTACCCCAACCCCTGTATGCTTTTTCCATTCGTAAAGAATTTACTGCATAAGTTCCAAAATTAATTATATTTTCCTTTTTACCTACTTCATAGATTGAATCATATAAAGATTCCATTTGATCCATAGGATGATGAAGTTCCCAGCCTAATTCACCAACATAATTTACTCTAAGTGCTCTCACTGGAATTTTGTTAATTAAAATTTCTTTTCCTTTAAGCCAAGGAAAATTATTATTATGTAAATTTTGAGAAGTTAATTGAGACAATACTTTTCTCGAGTTTGGTCCTGCCAGAACAAGCACTCCATAATTCTGGGTAACATTTTTAATACTTACATTCTCTCCTTTTTTAAGATAACGATTAAACCAATCTAAATCTCTAATTTCAGAAGCTGTAGAAGAGAGAACATAAAAAACGTTATTTGGAAAACGAGTGATTGTTAATTCCGTTTGAATACGTCCTTTTTCATTAAGCATATGGGTAAGAACAATACTTCCATCTTTTTTTGGAATCTTGTTTGCGCACAAACGATCTAAAAAAGATTCGCTTTGTTTTCCAGAAATCTCATATTTTGCAAAAGTACTTAAATCTAAAACACCAACATTATTTTGAACATTTTCACATTCTTTTTGAACATAAGTAAAAGCATTTGTTCTTTTAAAACCATATTTTTCTTTCATTCCCTTTTTTGCAAACCAGCAAGGTTTTTCCCAACCATAAGAATCTAAATACATGGCTCCTGATTCTTTTAATTTATTATAAATAGGTGTTTTTTTCATAGGTCTACCAGTTTCTATGCTTTCATTTGGTAAGGGAGTGAAATACATCCTCCTGTATTGATCTGATGATTTTTTAATTGCGTAATCTTTATTCGCCCAACTCATATATCTTCTAGGTTCAAATTCCAACATATTGATATCTGCATCACCATAGGTCATCCATTGAGCCATATATTTTCCGGCTCCTCCTCCTTGAGCAATGCCAATACTTGCACCACAAAACATCCAAAAATTTTTTAATCCTGGTGCGGGACCAGCAAGAAAATTATCATCTGGTGTATGGGTGATGGGTCCACAAATAATTTTCTTAATTCCAATATCTTTAAATTGAGGTATTCTATCCATTCCAATATTTAAATGTTCTTCAATTCTATCAAGTTCAGGCTCCAATAATTCCATATCGAACTTCCAATCCATTCCATTTAAAGCCCAGCATTTTGTATTTTTTTCATAAGGGCCAATTAACAAACCTTTGCCTTCCTGTCTCAAATAAGCTGAAGCCATTGGATCTCTTACGACTGGTAACTCTTTTTCTAATTTTTTAATTGCTGGATGCTCATCGGTAACTAAATAATGATGGATCATATTAATGGACGGTATATTCTTTAATCCAACCATTTGTCCAACTTCGGGTCCATAACTTCCTGCTGCATTAACTACATGCTCACAAACAATGTCTCCTTTTTCAGTGATTAGTTTCCATTCTCCAGAAGGGAGCAATTTAATATCTGTTACTCTGTTTTTTCTATATATTTTAGCTCCATGATTTCTAGCTCCTTTAGCCATGGCATTCGTTGTGCTTGTTGGATCGGTATGTCCATCTTCTGGTGTGTGAAAAGCACCAATAATTCCATCTAATTTTATAAATGGATGTATTTTTTTAATTTCGTTAGTAGAAATTATTTCAGCTGGCGCCCCTACATTGTCCAAAATCCCTTTTACATAACGAAACCAATCTAGGTCTTCCTGTTTGTAGGCTAATCTTAAACTTCCACAACCATGCCATCCAGTTGATTGTCCAGTTTCTTTTTCAAGTTTTTTGTAAAGATTTGTAGAATGTAAATGAACTTTAGCCAAATTATAGCTTCCCATCATTTGCGGACATTGACCGGCCGCATGCCAGGTTGATCCGGAAGTCAATTCTCCCTTTTCTATTAAAACTAAATCTTTCCATCCTTCTTTTGCTAAATGGTAGAGCAAACTTACGCCCATAATTCCTCCACCTATTATTGCAATTTCAGCATGAGATTTTATTTTTTCCAAAAATTGTACCATTATTTGATTTCTTTTCGCACCTGTTCTATTTTGATTTTTTTATTAAGACTACTTTTTGAATCATAAAGTAAATTAAATTTAATTTTACGATTAACAAAAATTTTTACACTTTTTATATTTCTAAATTCTACATTGTCAGCCACAACGCTTATTGGTCTTTTTTTTATGTTCAGATTAGTTATTCTTATTGTTGATTTGTCAGATACTACACTTCCTTTCCATCTTCTTGGTCTAAATGGACTAATTGGTGTAATTGCTAATTTTTTTGAATTTAAAGATAAGATAGGACCGTGAACAGAAAGATTATAGGCGGTACTTCCAGCAGGTGTTGATACCAATACTCCGTCGGAAACTAGCTTTTTCATGACAGTTTTCTTTCCTTTTTTAATTTGTAAGGAAGCTGTTTGTTTACTCTGTCTCAATATGGAAATTTCGTTTATCGCTATTTCCTTTTTGGCAATGTTGTGCTTGGTTTTTGCAACCATTTGTAAGGCTGTAATAGTTACAATTTTTGATTTTGAAAAATTTTCCAAAAAATTATTATTTTTGAGTTTGTTCATTAAAAAACCATAAGTTCCAGTATTCATTCCGTAAAATGGTTTATTGAATTTTCTAAGTTTTTTTAATGTTTCAAGCATAAAACCATCCCCACCCAAAACTACAATTAAATCTGAATTATAAGGTGAATATTTTTTAAATTTTTTAAATAATTTTAATTTTTGTGAAATAGGATCATTTTTTCTGTCAATTGCAAAATGAATCTTTTTATATTTCATATTCTATAGTGCATTGGTCGGGATCACATTATTTATCACTAAAATATACATCTCGATAATATGCAACAATTTTTTGCTCTGAGTTGTTAGAATCTGAAAATATTGCCAAAAAATTAGTAAAAGAAATATTATGAGTTTTTTCGAGCAATTCTTTTACATTAACTTTGCGTGTATGCCATTCATTACTCTTGTCGTTAGAGATAACATAATCACGACTGCCTTTAGTCCATGGGCTTTGTTGAAGAAATCCTTCATCTAAAAATGACGAGTGGGACAAACTCAGTAATTTAGAACCAATTTTTTTGCCATGTCCAATCATCACTCTTGCAGCCCAATCGTGACCATCTTTAGTTGTTTGATCAATACTTGTAAAATCCTGTTCAATTTTAAAAGTAACATTTAAAAAAGGCATCTCTTTTAGAAGCTCTTTATTTTTAATTTTGATACCAATTCCTGTTGCACCTGAGTCCGCCACAGCTTTTAGATAATAGCCTTTATCATCTATACCATTAGCATAAATTGTTTTTTTACCAAAACCTTTTTTCTTGAAGAGCTTCATTCCTTCATCACTAAAATCAATTCGAAATTCTTTAGCAGAGACTTGGAAAAAAAATAAAAAAAATGTTAAAAAATAAATGAGAATTTTCATATTATATACCTTTCTGGTGCCCTCGGCCGGACTCGAACCGGCACTCCATAAATGGCAAGGATTTTAAGTCCTTTGTGTCTACCAATTTCACCACGAGGGCTTTTCGTTGTTTTTTATATATATATTTAATAGAGAAACAATGTGAATTCAACTGAGAGCTAAAAGGCGATATCAAGTCTGTTATAAAGACCCCGATTAAAGAAGATCCTTTTGTATTTAAACATTCAATAATCTAGATGTTTTAATTCAAGGTATTCAGAAGGAATTGTTACTCCTTTGACTAAAAATTAAGGTAAAAAAATTAATCTATTAATATACAAAACTATTTATTGACAAAACATTATTAAATCTATTAAAAATGCACATTGCTTAAATGTAAGCAATATAAGTTAAACAATAAAGAAAGAAGTAAAAATGAGTCTAAAAGGTAAAGTAAAGTGGTTCAATGGAGCAAAAGGTTATGGTTTCATTGAAAGAGAAGATAAAGAAAAAGATGTGTTTGTTCATTCATCTGCAGTTCGTGAAGCTGGTTTAAACCATCTGGATGAGGGTCAAGAAGTAACATTCGACGTAGAGAATGGTGAAAAAGGTCCTTCGGCAATTAGTTTAAAAATTGCATAAAACATCATAAATCAAAAGCCTGATTTTTTAAGAATAAACTTAATTTAATTTTTTGATTAATTAAGTAGTTATTTTAAATAGTCAGGCTTGTTCTTATATATCGGCTGGTAGAGCTGAGCCCTGGAAAGGCTTGTGTCGACGGCTTGATTCCGTTTCTGGCCACCTTGTCTTTGGACACTTATTTAAATTTTGAATAGATAATACAATTGACTTGTTCGCAATTTGGTCGCACTCAGAACGTCTAGAAATAGTTTTTTTTATTTATTCATCTCTAGTTTCTTTTTCTTAACTGCGACAAAATTTCCAACAAATATTTTTCAAACACAGAACCTCAACACGATCTGAACACAATCGATGACTACTTAGACATCAAATGCGTATTAAATTATTTTATACTCTTATATTTTGCTATTGGCTTGCTATGCTTACTGGGCCGTTTGTTAATTATTAAATCCTTGTCATGCAAACTGCATTTTTAATCTCTGGATCACTTACTATTGTACTCTTAACAGTGGCTATAGTTTTATCATAAAATTATTAATATATATTTTTTTATTTAATAAAGAACAACTTCTACACCTAACGCGATCTTGGCAATATACGTTGTTTCTCAGTTGTCTCTTTCTCGTTTTTCTTTCTCTTGTTTTTCCTTTTCTCCATCTTTTTTAAGTTTTTCTTTAACATTCGGACTTGTCGTATTTTTTTTTTTGATGACAATTTTTTCATTTAATGTTATTCAATTAATTCATATTTTTTTTAGAGGCCACATCTTTGTAAATCTACTTATTAATATATCTTGTAATAGATGGGATAAGAACAATAGCTAAACCAATTTTAAAGAATTCACTTGGTATAAAAGGATATAAGCCTCCAGCTAGTGCTTTGTCATATCCAATAACTGAACCAAGATATCCAACGCCTAATACAAAAATAATAACCGTTCCTATAATTAAAGATATTAAACTTTTTATGTAGGAATCATTATAACCACGCTCAGCTAAAAAACCTATAACACCTGCTGCTATTGCCATGCCGTACAAGTACCCTGCAGTTGGTCCCATTAGATAAAGTAAGCCACCACCTTTAGCAAAAACTGGTAACCCTAATGCTCCTTCAAGTAGATAGGCAATTAAAGTAGAAAGCGCTAATTTCCAACCATAAGACATTCCAATTATAAACACTATAAATGTCTGCATGGTCATAGGAACTGGCCAAAACGGAACTTGAATTTTTGAAGATACGGTCAGAAGCAAAGTACCAAATAGTACTAAAACTATATTTTTGTAATACGTGTTTATTTTATACGTTGAAAGAAGCAAATGAACAAGAGTACTGTTATTTTTCATAATCTATATACAATAATAAATTATTAATAATAATAAAACAAAATTTAATCACGAGGGAATTTCTATATTTACTAGAATTTATGCTAACATTTTAAATTTGAATTATTTTTATCAACTAACTGAAGTTCAATCTCTACACCTATTGTTGGTCTTGGACTTGAGTTAAATTTTATCATTTAAAATTTATTGACGTAATTTAAATCTATATTGCAATTTTTATATCCTTCTATAATGGTATTTATATAACTTTTGGGAGGTTCTTTAATAAAAAATTTATTCATCATATAAAACATGATTCTTTTTCCATTCAAATAAAAATATTTCTTTTGATATGTGTCAGGAAATTCTTCGTAACGATCTAATATCTCTTCATGTTTTTTTGTAATTTCCCATATTGCGCCAGGTACTTTGGAACCTTTTTTTTTAATAACATTTGCATATCCAAATTTGTTTTCTATATTTGAATGACAGAATGATAATTGGTAATCTTTAAGAAAAGTTGTCTTTAAATATTTTGATCCAATGCATCGAATATTTTTCATCTGATGATGATTAAGATTGCTACCATAAGCGAAATATAACATTGATTAATCCTGTGTAATTAATTCAATTTTTTTAAAATTAACAAATTTCAATATTTGTTTATTACAAATATTTATTTTTGATTCTTCTTCAGATCTTAAAACTATAGAGACCCCAACTGTTCCCGCTCTAAAAAAAGGATAGCTTCCTATTTCAACTTCTCCATTATTTTCTTGAACTTCTTTTAATGGTTTAGCAATTTCACTTTCCACCGTTCTTAAATTAATTGTCTTAGTTAGTAATTTTTTACCACCAGAAATTTTATCGTTTATTCCCGATAACATAGACTGAAGTATAGAGGGAACTCCTGGTAAACAGAAAACATTTTCAACAGAGAAACCAGGAGCACCGCTTGTAGGATTATAAATTAAATTTGCTTTTGAAGGCATCATGGCCATCCTTTGCCTTCCTTCATTAAATTTTCCAGGTTTATAATATTTTTCCAAAATATTAAAAGCCTCTTTATGCATTTCGTAATTTAAATTAAATGCCTTTGATATTGACTTAGCTGTTATATCATCATGAGTAGGTCCGATTCCTCCAGTAGTAAAAACATAATTAAATTTTTTCCTTACTTCGTTAACACAGTCAATAATCTTATTTTCTATATCGGGAATAATTCTAACTTCTTCAACCCTTACACCTAGTTTATTAAGCCAAATTGAAAGATGAGATAGATTAACATCTTGAGTTCTTCCAGATAATATTTCGTTTCCTATTATAATTATTGCTGATGTTGTTTTATTTAATTTGTTATTCATCCTGAAATTAATATTATATTTTTTTTATGAGATTTACAGATAATTTATTAGCTGGAACTTTAATCAAAAGATACAAAAGATTTTTCGTAGATGTTAAAGTGAATAACCAAATAATTACTGCTCACTGCCCTAATTCTGGTTCCATGTTAGGTTTGCTTGATAAAAATAATAAAATATGGATTTCACAATCTAATAATCCAAAACGTAAACTTAAATTCACTTTAGAATTAATTAAAGTCAAAAATAGTTTGGTCGGAGTAAACACCATTTTTGCCAATAAAATTGTTCTTGAAGCACTTAGAAATAAAACGATTAAAGAATTTTCTGAATTTGAAAATATTAAAACAGAAACAGTTTATGATGAAAATACCCGATTTGATTTTCTACTTAAAAAATATGATAGAAAAGTTTTTTTAGAGGTTAAAAATGTTACTCTTTCTACAAAAGAAAATATTGCGGAATTTCCAGATGCTATTACTTCGCGAGGAACAAAGCATTTAATAAAACTGCTAAAAGCTAAAAAACAAGGATACGAAAGTTATATTTTATATTTAATTCAAAGGGAAAACTGTTACCAGTTTAAAATTGCAGATAAAATTGATACTAAATACAACAAAGCCTTTTTAGAAGCTAAAAAAAAAGGAGTCAAAATACTTTGTTATAATTGTAAATTAAGTCCACGAGAGATAAAGATAAATAAACTAATTAAAATATTGTAATTATAAATGAATAAAGATTGTTCAGAATTTTTTGAAAAAATGCGTATTGCAGGAAAACTTGCTGCAAAAACTCTTGATGAGGTTACTTCTTTTGTAAAACCAGGAGTTGATACAAATTTTTTAGATAAAATATGTTATGAATATATAAGAGATAATGGAGGAAACTCAGCACCATTATATTACAAAGGTTTTCCAAAATCTTGTTGTATCTCGTCAAATCATGTTGTGTGTCATGGTATACCTTCTGATAAAATACTAAGAAATGGCAATATAATTAATATTGATGTTACTGCTATCATTGATAGTCACCATGGAGATACAAGTAGAATGTTTTATGTTGGTGATATTCATGTAAAAAGTAAAAATCTTGTAACTACAACTTATGAATCAATGATGAAGGCAATCTCAATTATTAATCCTGGGATAAAATTAGGTGATATAGGTGCAGTTATTCAAGAACACGTTGAAGCAAAAGGATTTTCCGTGGTAAAAGATTTTTGTGGCCATGGAATAGGAACTGTTTTTCATAAACCTCCAAATGTCTTGCATTATGGAAAAAAAAATACAGGAATAGAACTAAAAACAGGAATGGTTTTTACTGTTGAACCCATGATAAATGAAGGAAAATATGAAGTTAAAATACTTAACGATGGATGGACAGCGGTTACAAAAGATAAAACTTTATCAGCACAATTTGAACACACTGTTGGTGTAACAGAAGAAAGTTTTGAAATATTTACAAAATCAGAAAAAAATTTCACTCATCCTCCATACTTAATATGATAAAAAGATATTCAAGAAAAAAATTAACTGACATTTGGGAAGAGAAAAAT
Source organism: alpha proteobacterium SCGC AAA240-E13 (assembly GCA_000504625.1). Lineage (GTDB taxonomy): Bacteria > Pseudomonadota > Alphaproteobacteria > Pelagibacterales > Pelagibacteraceae > AAA240-E13. The sequence goes on along the minus strand of AZHR01000006.1, from coordinate 49,252 downwards.
AAATATGAGATTTGGTTAAATATTGAATTAGCTGCAACACAGGGAATGGAAAAAATTGGTTTGATTCCAAGAGGAATTGCAAAAACGATAAGATCTAAAGCTAAGATTAATGTAGAAAGAATACACACTATTGAAAATAAAGTTAAACATGATGTGATAGCCTTTTTGACTTCTATAACCGAAAAAGTAGGTCCAAAAGCAATATTTTTACATCAGGGAATAACTTCTTCTGATATTTTAGATACTTGCTTCAATATTCAATTAGTTCAATCAGCAAAAATTTTATTAAAAGATATTGATGAAATTTTAAAAATTTTAAAAAAACAAGCAACAAAACATAAATTCACCATTTGCATTGGTAGAAGTCATGGCATACATGCCGAACCAACTACATTTGGTTTAAAAATAGCAAGTTTTTACGCGGAATTTAAAAGAAATAAACAAAGATTAACAAAAGCCATAACGGAAGTTTCTACTTGCGCAATCTCGGGATCTGTAGGAACCTTTGCAAATGTTGATCCTAGAATTGAAAAACAAGTTGCTAAAAAATTAAATTTAAAAGTTGAACCTATCTCTACGCAAATTATACCAAGAGATAGACATGCTTACTTTTTTTCTATTCTTGGAATTATCGCAGGCTCAGTGGAGAGAGTGGCAACAGAAATAAGAAATTTACAAAGAACAGAAATACAAGAAGTTCAGGAATTTTTTTCAAAAAATCAAAAGGGTTCCTCAGCGATGCCTCATAAACAAAACCCAATTTTAAGTGAAAATCTTACCGGTCTTTCACGAATAGTGCGCAGTTATGTTGCTCCAGCACTAGAAAATATATCGTTATGGCATGAAAGAGATATTTCTCATTCTAGTGTTGAGAGAAATATTGGCCCGGATTCTACTATAACGTTAGATTTTGCTCTTATTAGACTGAAAAATATTTTGGAAAATATGAAAGTTTATCCAAAAAAAATGTTAAATAATTTAAACTTAACAAGAGGATTAATTTTTTCTCAAAGGGTAATGCTTGAATTGATCAAAAGCGGATTGTCACGGGAATATTCATATAAAATAGTTCAAAAACACTCTAAAAGCGCGTGGAATAAAAATATTTCTTTATTTGACAGTTTAAAAAGTGACAAATTTATCTATAACAAATTAGGTAACAAAAAAATGAGACAAATATTCGATGTAAATTATCACATTAAAAAAATAGGTTTCATTTTTAATAGAGTTTTTAAATAATCTATGCATAAAGGAAAAAAACTTTACGAGGGGAAAGCAAAAATTATTTACGAAGGTCCGGAGAAAGGAACTGCTATACAACATTTTAAAGATGATGCTACGGCTTTTAACAATCTAAAAAAATCTAAAATTGAGGGTAAGGGAGTATTAAATAACAGAATTTCTGAACATATATTAAATAATTTAAATCAAATTGGAATTAAAACTCACTTGATAAAAAGAATAAATATGAGAGAACAACTTATTAAACTAGTAGATATAATTCCAATAGAATTCATTGTTAGAAATATAGCAACCGGCTCTTTGACAAAACGTTTAGGAATAACAGATGGAACTATATTAAACACTCCATTAATTGAATATTCTTTTAAGAACGATGAGTTAGGAGATCCTTTAATCGCTAAAGAACATATTATCACATTTGAATGGGCCACTGAAGAAGAATTACATAAAATCAAAAGCATATGTTTAAGGGTTAATGATTTTATGCTTGGCATGTTTAGGGGTATTGGGATTAAATTAGTAGATTTTAAACTTGAATTTGGACGATCAGAATTAACAGATAAAAAAGATATTCTATTGGCTGATGAAATTAGTCCAGACACTTGCAGACTGTGGGATGTTGTTAGCGAAAAAAAACTTGATAAGGATAGATTTAGAAAAGATCTTGGCAATGTAATTCAAGCTTATAAAGAAGTAGCTCATAGATTAAAGATATTACCTGAAGAGGCCAACATAAGTGAAATCAAATTTAGTAAACCAACGGCTATTCATTTAAAGAAAAAATAAATTGAAAATATCTATAATAGTCACTCCAAAAAAAGAAGTGCTCGATCCACAAGGTAAGGTGGTAAAACAAACTCTTAAAAACATGGGATTCAAAAATATTAATAACGTTCGTCAGGGAAAATATTTTGAAGTAGAGATTAATGAAAATAATTATCAAAATGCAATAAACAAAGCTGATGAGATCTGTAAAAAACTTTTAGTTAACTTGGTAATTGAAAATTATCAAATACTCAAAAAAATTTGATATTTAGATGCAATCCTCCGTAATAATTTTTCCTGGTTCAAACTGTGATCGAGATATAAAAGTTGCTTTGGAAAAATTTGGTTTTAAAAATACTATGGTGTGGCATGAAGAAAAAGAATTGCCAAAAAATGACTTGGTAATTTTACCTGGAGGTTTTTCATATGGTGATTACCTCAGAAACGGTTGTATTGCTGCAAAATCTAGAATAATTGGAGAAGTAATTAATTATGCAAATAGAGGTGGTTTTGTTTTAGGAATATGTAACGGCTTTCAAATATTAATTGAAACAGGTTTATTACCTGGAACACTACTTACTAACAAAAATCTAAGATTTATTTGTAAAAATGTTTATCTAAAGATAAAAAACAATTCTAATTTTTTTTCTCATCAATTTGAAAAAAAAATAATTCAGCTTCATATTGCCCATTATGATGGCAGTTACTATATTGAAAAAGATGGATTAAAAAAACTTAATGATAATAATCAAATAGCACTTGAATATTGCAATCAAAACGGAGAGGCGTCAGAACAATTTAATCCCAATGGCTCAATAAATAATATTGCAGGAATATATAACCTTAAAAAAAACATTTTAGGCATGATGCCACATCCTGAAAGAATGATAGATCCAATGTTATCAGGTAACGATGGTTCTCTTTTTTTTAAGAATTTAATATTAAAAAATTAAAAATGAAAATTACTCCAAATGTTATTGAAGAACATGGTTTAACTTCAGATGAATACAAAAAAATTTGCAATTTATTAAAACGAAATCCAAATATTATAGAACTCGGAATTTTTTCTGCAATGTGGAATGAACATTGTTCTTATAAATCTTCGAAAATTCACTTAAAAAAATTTCCAGTGAAAGGGAAATTTGTAATTCAAGGCCCCGGTGAAAACGCCGGTATTATTGATATTGGCGACAAGCAAGCAATTATATTTAAAATTGAAAGTCATAATCATCCCTCATATATAGAACCATACCAAGGAGCCGCAACTGGTGTTGGTGGAATATTAAGAGATGTATTTACAATGGGTGCTAGACCAATAGCAAATTTAAACTCAATTCATTTTGGTTCTCCTAAAGATCCAAAAACTAAAAATTTCTTAAATGGTGTTGTCAAAGGTATTGGCAATTATGGAAATTGTGTTGGAATCCCAACTATAGGAGGAGAAACATGTTTTAATGAAACTTATAATGGAAATATTTTAGTTAATGCAATGACAGTTGGATTGGTAGAAAAAGGTAAAATATTCTATTCAAAGGCTGTGGGTATAGACAAACCAGTGATTTACGTTGGATCAAAAACTGGAAAAGATGGTATTCATGGATCAAGTATGGCTTCTACAACATTTGATGGCAGCGCAGAAGAAAAAAAACCTACCGTTCAAGTAGGAGATCCATTTACTGAAAAACTCTTATTAGAAGCTTGTCAAGAATTAATGAAAGATGAATCTATTATTGCTATTCAAGATATGGGAGCAGCTGGGCTAACTTCATCCAGTGTTGAAATGGTTGCAAAAGGAAATCTAGGTATAGAAATCAATTTAAATAAAGTACCTTGTCGTGATACAAATATGACACCATATGAAATGATGTTATCCGAAAGTCAAGAAAGAATGTTAATTATATTAAATAATGGTAAAGAAGAAAAAGCAAAAAAAATCTTTGAAAAGTGGAATTTGGATTTCTCAAATATAGGAAAAACAACTAATACTAAAAAACTAATTTTGAAATTTGATAATAAAACTGTTGTTGATATTCCTATCGACTTATTATCTAACAAGGTTCCATTATATGATAGAAAATGGAAAAAAATTCCTCTTCCTAAAAAAAATATTTTTTCCAAAAAAAAAATTAATAATTTAAAAATTATTGATGTATTAAAAAAACTAATAAGCCACCCCAATATTTGTAATAAAAGCTGGATTTGGGAGCAATATGATCATACGGTAATGGGTGACACTATACAAAAACCTGGTGGAAATTCAGGAGTTGTAAGAGTTCATAAAACAAAAAAAGCGATTGCAGCTACTATTGATTCGTCTGCAGAATATTGTTTTGCACACCCATTAACTGGTGGCAAACAGATTGTTTGCGAAAGTTGGAGAAACTTGATTTCTGTGGGAGCAAAACCAATTGCTATTACAAATTGCTTAAATTTTGGAAATCCAGAAAAAGAAAAAACAATGGGTGAATTTGTAGAGTGTGTAGAAGGAATTGCAGAAGCTTGTGCTTATTTAAAGTACCCTGTGGTATCTGGTAATGTATCTTTTTATAATGAAACAAAAGAAAAAAGTATAATGCCAACTCCATCTATTGGTGGCATAGGATTAATTAAAGATTATTCAAAAATGATCACAATGGATTTAAAAGCAGAAAAAAATATATTACTACTTGTGGGCAAAACACTCGGACATTTAAATCAATCACTTTTTTCAAGAGTCATTTTAAAAAACAAAAAAGGTCCTCCCCCTGAAATAAATCTTTTTAACGAAAAGAACAATGGTGAAACAATACTTGAATTAATAGATAAAAATTATTTATTATCCGTTCACGATATTTCTTCTGGGGGATTATTAGTTAGCCTAGTTGAAATGTGTTTTGCTGGCAATTTAGGAATTAAAATCGATTCTCCGAAAACACTAGTTAACTTATATGAATTTTTTTTTGGAGAAGACCAAGGAAGATATATAATTGAAATTAAGACCAAAGATCTTGAAAAAGTTTCAAATATATTAGATAAAAATTCAGTTTTCTTTGAGAAAATTGGGACATTACAAAAAGAAAAAATAACTCTAGACAATGAATTTAATATACCTATTAAAGAACTAATGGATTATAATAATTATTGGTTAAAAAATTATATGAATTAGTTTTATGACAATGAATTTACATGAAATTGAAACTTTAATACAGGAAGCCTTGCCTGGTGCTGTAGTAAAAATTGAAGATCTTGCTGGTGATGGAAATCATTATTCTGCAACAGTAATTTCTTCTATATTTAAAGGAAAGAGTAAAATTGAACAACATAAGATTGTATATAACTCATTAAAAGGAAAAATGGGTAATGAATTACATGCTTTAGCCATAACAACAAAGGAAGGTGTCAATGAATGAAAAAATTAAAATGTTTATTGAGAATGAAATAAAAAAAAATGATGTTTGTTTATTTATGAAAGGTACTTCTGAAGCACCTCAATGCGGATTTTCAATGGCCGTCTCAAATATGTTACAAATTTTAGAAGTTGAATTCAAAGGTATAAATGTTTTGGAAAATGAAGAATTAAGACAAGCTATAAAAGAATATAGTGAATGGCCCACAGTTCCACAGCTATACCTTAAAGGAGAGTTTGTAGGTGGTTGTGATATAGTTAAAGAAATGTACGAAAAAGGTGAACTTCAAAATAAGTTTGAAGAAAAATTAATTAGCTTTAAGAAAAAAAATTAATATATTATCTTGAATAATATTCTATAACTAAACTGGGTTCCATTATTATAGGATAAGGAACTTCAGAAAATTTCGGCGTTCTCACAAATTTTATTTTCTTTTGCTTTTCGTCTAATTCTAAATAATCTGGCACATCTCGTTCCTTACTTGCAAGTGAAACTTCGATTGATGCTAATTGTTTAGATTTCTCTTGTAATTCTATTATATCTTTTTCCTTTAATTGATACCCGGGTACATTAACTCTTTTTCCGTTCACCTTTATATGTCCATGATTAATTAATTGCCTAGATGAGAAAACTGTCAAAGCAAACTTTGCTCTATATACAATTGTATCAAGCCTCTTTTCTAATAATCCAATTAAATTTTCTGCTGTGTCACCTTTTTTCTTTATAGCTTTTCTATAAAAATTTCTAAACTGTCTTTCATTCATGTTTGCATAATATGATTTTAATTTTTGTTTAGCTTGCAATTGAATGCCATAATCTGATGGTCTGGCAACTCTTTTCGTTCCATGTTGACCTGGTGGATAATTTCTAGAATTAAACGGACTTTTTGGTCTCCCCCATAAATTTACTTTCAATCTTCTATCTACTTTATGTTTTGAAGTAAGTCTTTTTGTCATTTTTAAATTGAAGATTTATAATCAACTTCTCTAGTTTGTCAATCAACCTTTTTATGTTTTAAAGAGCTAAATATACCAAGTAAAATTCTAATTTCTTTATCTGACAGATTCATTTTGTGAAAAATTGTTCGTATATTTTGTATCATACTTAGGCGCTTGTGATTTGGCTGTAAAAAACCTATCCGATCTAAAGAATCAACTAAATAATTAACAAAATTGTTTAATTCATTTTTGGTAACAAGTTTATTTTTATGTTTCGATCTAAATTTTTTAACTTTCTTATCTAGAATTTTAAATATCTCATAACAAATCAAAATTAAACAATGAGATATATTTAATGATTCAAATTTATCATTTGTTGGCAACTTAATTACATAATTTGCGTAACTCAGTTCATCATTTGTTAATCCTGATGCCTCAGGTCCAAAGACAAAAGCAACTTTTTTTTTAAAATCAATTTTTTTTAGTTCCGATATTGAAAGATAATTATAATGTTTTTTTCTTATTCGTGATGATGTAGCAATTACGCAATGTACTTCTTTTATAGAATCTTCAAAACTACTATATATTTTACTGGAATTAATTATATCTTTTGCTCCAACGCTAGTTGCAAAAACTTTTTCACATGGAAAGTTTATTTTTGGAGAAACTACTTTTAATTTAGTAAAATTAAAATTTTTTAGCGCTCTTGCACAAGCTCCTATATTTTCCGCTAACTGAGGCTTAAATAAAATAAAGTGAACATTTGAAAAACTCATTAATTATTTGCAGGAGCTTTTTCTTTATAAAGTTTATAATCCAAACTATCAATTAACGCTTTAAACGAAGCCTCAATGATATTAGGTGATACTCCTATCGTAAACCAGCTTTTGCCTGTTGAATCTGTACTTTCTATAGAAACCCTCGTAGTAGCGCTAGTCCCTGTATTTAAAATTCTTACTTTATAATCTACTAATTTTAGATCCTTTAAATATTTAGAATATTTTCCAACTTTATCAACATTTGATCTTATTGCATTATCTAGTGCATTCACTGGGCCATTTCCATATCCTTCACAAACAATTTCTTTACCATCAACTAAAATGTGAGCTTTTGCAAAAGAATTTATTTTATCTTTAGATTCTTTTTTAACAGATACGTCGTATTTTGAAATTGTTAAATATTTTGGTATTTCTCCTAAAAGTCGCCTTGCCAATAGTTCAAATGAAGCATCAGCACCATCATATGAATAGCCAACAAATTCTCTATCCTTAACTTCATTAAGTAAATTTTGAACTTTAGGATCATTTTTATCAATTTTAATTCTATATTTGCTTAATCTTGACATTATATTTGATTTGCCAGCTTGATCAGAAACAATAATATTTCTTACATTTCCAACTAAACTCGGATCTATGTGTTCATATGTCTTAGGATCTTTAGAAACCGCAGAAACGTGAAGTCCACCTTTATGAGCAAAAGCAGAAGGTCCTACGTAAGCAGCTCTCCTATTAGATTTTCTATTTAATATTTCATCCAATAATCTTGAACATTCTGTTAAAGTATTAATTTTATTTTTATTTATTGTTATTTCAAAATAATCAGAAAATGTTTTTTTCAAAACTATAGTTGGAATTAAAGATATTAAATTTGCATTTCCACATCTCTCTCCAAGTCCATTAATTGTACCTTGAACTTGACGTACACCAGCCAAAACTGCTGTTAAAGAATTTGCAACAGCATTTTCAGTATCGTTATGAGCATGTATTCCAAGATTTTTTCCTGGAATTTCTTTACTCACTTTTGAAACAATTTCACCTAATTCATGTGGTAGCGTTCCACCATTAGTATCACAAAGAACAATCCATCTTGCTCCCTCATCATAGGCTGTTTTAATACATGATAACGCATACTCTTTATCATGTTTGTATCCATCAAAAAAATGTTCTGCATCAAACATAAATTCTTTTTTATTTTTTACGAATAATTTTGCTGATTCTTTAATGTTTTCTAAATTTTCTTCATTAGTTATGCCTAAAGCTACATCAACATGAAAATCCCAAGTCTTTCCCACTAAACAAATTGCAGGAGCTTTTGAATTTAACAAAGCAGAAAGCCCAGGATCATTTGCCGCACTTCTTCCAGGTTTTTTTGTCATACCAAAAGCAGTTAAAATTGTATTTGCTAATTTGGGTGGATTATTAAAAAAAGTTGTATCCAAAGTGTTTGCTCCTGGCCACCCACCTTCCAAATAATCAACTCCTAGATCTGATAATGCTTTAGCAATCTTAATTTTGTCATCAATAGAAAAGTTTACACCCTCGGTTTGTGCACCATCTCTAAGTGTAGTATCAAAAATATATATTTTTTCTTTACTCATTTATATTTCCAATTTGTTTGGTTTTGCTGATCTTCAATTATCACTCCATTATTTTCTAATTCTTTTCTTATGGTATCTGCTAATTTATAATTTTCTTCTTTTCTAGCTTTATTTCTATCTTTAATTTTTTGATTAATAAAGTTTTCATCAACATGAGCTTTAGATTTTTTAAAACTTTCCCAAGACTCTTTATCTTCTTCAAGTAAACCGATTAACTTACAAGCAGATAAAAATTTAACTTTTGAAGATTTATTTCCCTTAGATGATTCATCATAAAGCAAATGCAGTTTTGATATATATTCTGGTATATTTAGATCTTCTAGTAGTGGATGTAATACATCTTCTTGAAACTCTACTGAATCTGTTTTTTCAAATTGGCTATACCATTTATTTAATGTGTTTTGGCTTTCTTTTATTAATTTTTCGTTCCAATCTAATGGTTGTTTATAATGTGAACCTAAAAGTGCCAACCTTACAACTTGACCATTTATATTTGCTCTCAGCTTATGAATCATAACAATATTTCCAATGGATTTTGACATCTTTTCTTTATCAAAGGTAACGAAACCATTGTGTACCCAATAATTTGCAAAATTATCTGTCTTGTTGGCACAACGTGATTGCGCAATTTCATTTTCGTGGTGAGGAAAAATAAGATCTAGACCCCCAGCATGAATGTCAAATTTTTTACCCAAAAATTTTTCACTCATAACAGAACATTCTAAATGCCAACCAGGTCGACCTCTACCCCATGGAGAATCCCAGCCAGGATCATTAATCTCAGAAGGTTTCCAAAGAACAAAATCAAGAGGATCTTTTTTATATTTGGAAATTTCAACTCTTGATCCCGCAACTAACTCTTCTGAATTTTTATTTGATAATTTTCCATATTCTTTAAATGAAGAAACAGAAAAATAAACATGCCTTTCATTTACGTAAGCATGGTTATTTTTTATTAAATTTGTGATCATGCTTATCATTTCTTTAATATGCTCAGTTGCTTTAGGTTCAAAACTGGGTTCCAAACAATTTAAATATTTGCAGTCATCATGAAAGCTAGTCGTAATAGTTTTAGTTAGCTCTCCAATACTTTTATTATTTTTTTTTGATGACTCGATAATTTTATCATCAATATCTGTTATATTGCGCACATAACTAACTTTGTTATTTCCATAAATTTTTTTTAGCAAACGATATAAAACATCAAATACAACCAATGGCCTAGCATTACCAATATGAGGAAAATCATAAACAGTGGGTCCACATACATACATTCCTATTTTATCTTTGTTGATTGGAATAAAATTTTCTTTTCTTTTTGTTAAAGAATTAAATATTTTGAGTTCTTTCATTTTTTAATCTTAAAAATTTAAATGCAATAATTTAGGATGCTGCTTGAGCAATATTCTTAGAATATTGAGAATTTTTTTTAATTTCATCAGAAATCAAAAATGCTAATTCAAGTGCCTGGCTTGCATTTAATCTTGGATCACAGTGAGTATGATATCTATGGGACAAATCTTGTTCAGATATTTTTTGAGCTCCGCCCGTACATTCAGTAACATCTTGACCAGTCATCTCTACATGAAGGCCTCCGGCAAAACTTCCTTCGGCTTGATGAACAGAAAAAACATTTTTTATTTCTTTAACAACATTATTAAAAGGTCTAGTTTTGTATCCAACAGCCGATTTAATTGTATTACCGTGCATTGGATCGCATGACCAAACAACATTTAGACCTTCTTTTTTAATAGTTCTAATTAATTTTGGTAGAAATTTTTCAACATTGTCATAACCAAATCTTGAAATTAAAGTAATTCTTCCTTTTTCATTCTCAGGATTTAAAATAGTACATAATTGAACTAATTCCGAAGCTTTTAATGTTGGTCCACATTTTATCCCAATTGGATTTTTTATTCCTCTACAAAATTCTACATGCCCACCATCGGGTTGTCTTGTTCTATCACCAATCCAAACAAAATGAGCTGAAGTGTCATGGTATTCACCTGTAGTAGAATCAACTCTTGTCATAGATTCTTCAAAAGGTAAGAGTAAAGCTTCGTGCGATGTAAAAAAGTTTACTGTCCTTAACCTTCTATTGGTTTCAGGAGTAATTCCACAGGCCTCCATAAATGATAAAGCGTAACTAACTTTGTCCTCTAATTCCTTGAACATTTTTCCTTGTTGGCTTTTGTTTACAAAACCTAAATTCCAAAGATGAACCTTTCTAAGATCTGCAAAGCCACCTTGTGAAAAAGCTCTTAATAAATTCAATGTTGATGCTGCTTGTGAGTAAGCTCTAAACATTCTCTTTGCATCTGGTTTTCTTGCTTTTGCATTAAATTCAATTCCGTTTATGTTGTCACCTAAATAAGTTGGTAATTCTTTACCATCTTTAATTTCAATTGGTGAACTTCTTGGTTTAGAAAATTGCCCAGCAATTCTTCCAACTTTTGCCACAGGTAATGAAGCGGATGAAGTTAATATTAAAGCCATTTGCAAAATTAATTTAAATGTATCTCTAATATTGTCTGGATGAAATTCAGCAAAACTTTCAGCGCAATCACCCCCTTGTAACAAGAAAGCCTTTCCATCAACAACTTCTGCCAATTGTTTTGTTAATGACCTAGTTTCTCCAGCAAAGACAAGTGGTGGAAAATTTTTTAATTTTCCTAAAACCATATCTAATTGTTTTTTATCCTCGTATTCTGGTATGTGTTTTACGGGATAGTTTTTCCAACTATTTGTTTTCCATTTTTTCATTTTCAACCTTAAAGATATATAAGGCAATTTAGTAAAAAAACCAAGATTAGTCGATCTTCTAAAATTTATTCAACTGTAACTGATTTTGCTAGGTTTCTAGGTTTATCTATGTCACAGTTTTTAAACGATGCAACATAATAAGCCAACATTTGTAAAGGTAAAGTCAAAAGAAATGGTTTTATATAGTCATTACTATTCGGAATATTAAATTTATATCTTATATTTTCGCTAATAATTTCACTATCATCATCAGTAAATAAGAACACTTTTCCACCTCTAGCAATAACCTCTTGCATATTTGAAATTGTTTTTTCAAAATATTTATCTTTTGGAGCCAAAATAACAACTGGTAAACCATCTTCAATTAATGCTAACGGCCCATGTTTCATTTCTCCAGCTGGATAACCTTCGGCATGAATATATGAAAGTTCCTTTAATTTCAAAGCACCTTCCAAAGCAATTGGATAAGAAAAACCTCGACCTAAAAACATGGTTCCTTTTGAGTCAATAAAGTCTTTTGCTATGATTTGTATTTCATCTCTTTTTGCTAAAACTTCTTCAATTAGTGATGGTAAATTATTGAGATCATTTATATTTTTTTTATAATTTTGATCTGTTATTTCTTTTCTAACTTTAGAAATTTTTAAAGATAACAAATACAAAACCAACATTTGACCAATAAAAGCTTTTGTTGATGCAACTCCAATTTCAGGACCGGCATGAATTGGAAGAACAAAATCGGCGGTTCTAGCAATCGAGCTTTCTACAACATTCACTATTGCACATGTGTTTGCTTTATTTTTTTTACATAAGTCTAAGGCTGCAAAAGTATCCGCTGTTTCACCCGATTGTGAGACAAAAATATAAAGATTATTTTTTTTAAATTTAATTTTTCTATATCTAAATTCAGATGCAATATCAGTTTCGACTGTAATTGAAGTAAGATCTTCAAATAAATATTTTGCTATTAGACATGAATGATAAGCTGTACCACATCCTATAAGCGTAATTTTATTTACTTCTTTTGGATTAATAGGAAAATTATAAAAATTAATATCTTTTCTTAAATAATCTATATATTCCTTTAAGCATGTTTTTGATGTTACTGATTGCTCATTAATCTCTTTGGACATAAAATCTTTAAAATCACCCTTAGTAGTTTTATTTTCATCACTTGATAAAGTTAATATTTCTTTATTAATTTTATTTTTTTCTGAATTGTAAAACTCGACTTTGTCTTTAGTTAAAATACAAATTTCTCCATCCTCCAAATAAGAGATTTTATTTGTCATTGATTTAAGAGCATATGAGTCAGACCCAATATAATTTTCTTCGTGGCCATACCCAACTGCTAGAGGGCTTCCTCTCCTAGCTCCTACAACAATATCTTTAAAATTTTTAAAAATAATTCCAAGAGCAAAACTGCCTTCAAGTCTTTCTAGTGTTTTATGCACTGAGTCTAAGATATCATAATTTTTTAAATAATTTGTTAAAAGCAGAGTTATTACTTCGGTATCTGTTTGTGATTTAAATAAGTAATTTTTTTTTGTTAGTTCATTTTTTATTGAGTTTGAATTTTCAATGATTCCATTATGCACGACGGATACAACCTCTGATGAGTGTGGATGGGCATTGATTTTATTAGGAACACCATGAGTTGCCCATCTAACATGACCAATACCCAAATTTCCTTTTGATGGATTTTCAAATAAAATTTTTTCAAGATTATTAACTCGTCCAGAACATTTTTTTTCATTTATTTCACCATTATCTATAGTTGATAGACCTGCAGAGTCGTATCCTCTGTATTCAAGTTTTTTTAATGCTTCAATTATATTTCTGGATACAGGTTTAGCACTAGCAATCCCAATTATTCCACACATAAATTAATTTTTTTTATAATTTTTTTTCTCAGTTTGTTTAGCTCTTGTTAAAGCTAAAGATTTTTCCCTAACATTTTTGGTTATCACAGAACCAGCTCCTACAACAGATTTTTTTCCAATTGTTACAGGTGCTACCAATGAAGAATTGGAACCGATAAAAACTTCATCACGTATATTGGTTCTATATTTTCTTTTACCATCATAATTACAAGTTATTGTTCCAGCTCCTATGTTTGCAGACTTTCCAATTGAAGTATCACCGATATATGACAAGTGAGGTATCTTTGATCCAGCACCAACTTTGCTATTCTTAATTTCTACAAAATTTCCGACTCTAGATCCTTTGGATAAAATTGTTTTAGGCCTAACTCTGGAAAAGGGTCCAATTTTTACATTATCTTCAATTGTTGCATTTTCAATATGAGTAAATGATAAAATTTCTACATTATTTCCAATTTTTACTTTTGGCCCAATTACAACATAAGGGCTAATGATAACACTTTTTCCAAATTTTGTATTTGCAGATAAGAAAATTGTTTCAGGAGCAACTAGGGTAACACCATTTTCCATAAACTTATTACGAATTTTTTCTTGCTTTTGTCTTATTTGGCTGGCAAAATATTTTTTATTTTTCGAATTCATAAAAGATTCTCTTTACATTACTAAATAGATTATCATAACTCACAAAATATTTCTTATTAATACTTTTAAAATGAATCAAAAACTTACAATCTTATTTGATTTAGATGGTACATTGGTTGATACGGCACCGGATTTAATGAGTGCCCACAATCATGTAATGAAGAAATTTGGTTACGAGGAAAGAGAATTAAATGATATTAAAAAATTGGCAGGTAGAGGTTCAAAAGTAATGATTAAAAAATCCATCCATAAAATAGCTGAACAAACAGGAAAAGTAAAAAAAGCAGATAAAAATGAAACTGATGAAATGACGAAAGAATTTGTAAAATATTATAGTCAGAATATTTGTAACGAAAGCAAGCCCAGGATTGGGGTATTAGACTTTTTAATTTGGTGTAAAAATAATTCTATCTCTATGGCCGTTTGCACAAACAAACAAGAACATTTATCAATAGATCTTTTAAAAAAAATTAAACTTTTCGACTTTTTTGATTTTGTTGCTGGTGGCAACACATTTAATCATAATAAGCCGGATCCTAGACACTTAACCAATACAATAGAAATTATAGAAGGTAGTTTAAATAAAAGTATCATGATAGGAGATAGTGAAACAGATTCCAGTGCCGCTAAAGCAGCTGAAATACCTTTTATTTTGATTGAAAATGGTTATACAGAAAAAAAACCGGATCAAATTTATTATAATCATTTGATTAAAAACTTTGTTGGATTAGAAAAAATAATTCAAAAATACATTAATGATTGAATTAAAATTATTTTTTGCATTAATAAGTTATTATTTTGTGATGTTTGTAACTCCGGGTCCTAACAATGCAATGCTTACCGCATCAGGAATTAAATTTGGCTTTAAAAAAACAATTCCACATTTAATTGGTATTCCTTTTGGTCATACTATTCAAATCACACTTGTATGTTTTGGTCTGGGAAATTTGTTTAGAAAGTATCCATCAATTCAAGATTATTTAAAATGGTTATGTTTTATTTACTTGCTTTATCTTGGTTGGAAAATCATAGGATCTTTTTCTGAACATAATAAGGAATCTGGCAGACCCCTAAAATTATATGAGGCTGCATTTTTTCAATTTATTAACCCAAAAGCTTGGGTTGTTGCTTTAACTGCTTCGACAGCTTTTTTTCCAGTAAATGAAAATTTTTATTTAGCAACTATTTTTGTTGCTTTAACTGCTCCACTTGTATGTTTTCCATCTATTTGTTTATGGGCTTTATTTGGTTCCTCAATAAAAATACTCATAAAAAATGCTAAAATGAAAATAATTGTTGAATATTTTTTGGCTGTTTTACTAGTTATTACGGCTATAATTATACTTATAAATTAGTTGAGAGGACAAATTGAAAAAATTTATTGTGAAGGTATATCCTTCTAAATCTAGGTTAAAAAAAGAAAATCAACTTGCATGGAAATTTGCTGAGTTAGCTTACGATAAATCTCCCTTAAATGAATTAGCAACAGAAATGGTAATTAATCGAATAATCGACAACACTTCAGTAGCTATTGCTTCTCTAAATAGAAGGCCTGTCATAACAGCTAGACAAATGGCTATTAAACATCCAAGAAAAAATGGCGCTTCAATTTTTGGTATATCTTCAAAAAAAAAATTTGATTGTGAATGGGCTGCATGGGCAAATGGAACTGCTGTTAGAGAATTAGATTTTCATGATACTTTTTTAGCATCTGACTATGGTCATCCTGCAGATAATATTCCTCCTATACTGGCTGTTGCACAACAAAAGAATTTAAATGGGTTTGATCTTTTAAGAGGGACAACAACTGCATATGAAATTCATGTTAATTTAATCAAAGGTATATGTTTACACAAACATAAAATTGATCATATTGCGCATTTAGGACCTAGTGTTGCTGCTGGAATAGGTTCATTATTACAATTAGATACTGAAATTATTTATCAAGGTATACAACAAGCGTTACATACGACAATATCAACGAGACAATCTAGAAAGGGAGAAATATCTAGTTGGAAAGCTTTTGCACCAGCGTATGCAGGAAAACATGCAATTGAAGCAATTGATAGAGTAATGAGAGGTGAAGGTGCACCTAGCCCGATTTACGAAGGAGAAGATAGCATTATTGCTCAAATATTAGATGGAAAAAATGCCAAATATGTAATTCCAATACCCGACAAAGGTGAACAAAAAAAAGCAATTTTAGAAACTTATACGAAAGAACATTCTGCTGAATATCAATCTCAAGCTTTAATTGATATAGCATTAAAATTAAATAAAAAAATTGACGATTTTTCAAAAATAAAAAAAATAGATATTTATACTAGTCATCATACTCATAATGTTATTGGAACTGGTTCAAATGATCCACAAAAATTTGATCCAAACGCAAGTAGAGAAACTCTTGATCATTCGATCATGTATATATTTGCTGTGGCTTTAGAAGATGGTAAGTGGCACCATATTAATTCTTACACTAAAAAAAGATCTAATAAAAAATCTACAGTTAATCTATGGCGTAAAATAAAAACATATGAAGATAAAGTTTGGACAAAAAAATATCATCATCCTGATCCAAAAAAAAAATCTTTTGGAGCAAAAATAATTTTAAAAATGAAAAATGGAGCAAAAATAATTGAATCATTGGAAAAAGCAAATGCCCATCCTTATGGATCAAATCCTTTTCAAAGATCTAATTACATTGAAAAATTTTTAACCTTAACAGAGGGAATTATTAGAATTGATGAAAGTAAAAGATTTTTAAGAGATGTACAAAATTTAAGAAAAATTAAATCTGGTGGATTACATAAGTTAAATATTGAAGTAGATAAAAAAAAATTAAAAAAAAATAATATAGTAGGTATTTTTTGATGCATTTTATTAAAAAAACAATAACCGATAAAAGAAAAGATTTTAACAAAAAATTATTAAGTAAAAAAATTTTGAGGATTCCTGGTTCTTATAATCCTTTAACAGCAAAATTAATTGAAGAAATTGGTTTTGATGGTGTATATGTTTCGGGCGGTGTAATATCTAATGATCTTGGATACCCAGATATAGGACTTACTACATTAAATGATGTAAGCTATAGAGCTAATCAAATAGCACGAGTAACAAATCTACCAACCATTGTTGACGTAGACACTGGTTTTAATTCTTGCAAAGAAACTGTTAAAACTTTTGAAAGACTTGGATTAACTGGAATACATATTGAAGACCAAATAGAACAAAAAAGATGTGGTCATTTGGATAATAAAAAATTGATATCAAAAGAAGAAATGATTAATAAAATTAAAACATCAGTTAACTCTAGAAAAGACTCAAATTTCAAAATTATTGCTAGAACAGATGCAAATAGTGTTGAGGGCTTAGAAAAAATGATTGAAAGAGCTCAAGCATATCAAGATGCTGGCGCCGATATTATTTTTCCTGAAGCTTTAAAAAATGAAAAAGAATTTGAAAAGGTAAGAAAGAATCTAAATATATATTTATTGGCAAATATGACTGAATTTGGAAAAACAAAACTTCTTTCATACAAACAATTGGAAAATATGGGATATAATATAGTTATTTATCCAGTTACAACACAAAGACTTGCAATGAAGAGTGTTGAGGATGGTTTAAAAAATATTTTTACGCATGGACATCAAAATAATATTATTGATAAAATGCAAACCAGAAAAAGATTGTACGAACTAGTTGAGTATGAAAAATATAATTCTTTAGATGAAAAAATTTATAATTTTAATACTGAGGGACATGAATAAGTGATAACTGATGAAATAAAAAAAGGTTTATTAGGTATAGTTGTTGATGAAACAACTATTTCACAGGTAATGCCTGAAATTAATTCTCTTACTTACAGAGGATATGCTGTCCAAGATTTATGTGAAATGTGTTGCTTTGAAGAGGTGGCTTATCTAATACTTTATGGAGATTTACCAAATAGTATTCAACTCAATAAATTTAGAAAAGACGAAAGAAACAATAGAAATATCACAATAAATTTGAGGAAAATTATTAAACATATGCCACAAAAATCTCATCCGATGGATGTTGCTAGGACAGTTGTTAGTGTTATGGGTTTAGAAGACAAGGAAACAACTAATAATTCTCCAGAGGCAAATATGAGAAAAGCAATGAGAATTTTTGCAAAAACGCCAGCCGCTATAGCAGCATTTTTTAGAGCTAGAAAAGGTAAAAAAATAATTAATCCAAAAAAAGATTTATCATTCTCCGAAAACTTTTTTTATATGTGTTTTGGCAAAATTCCACAAAAAGAAATTGTAAGAGCTTTTGACGTTTCTTTAATTTTGTATGCAGAACATAGCTTCAATGTTTCCACTTTTACTGCAAGAACGATCACTAGCAGTTTATCTGACATACATGGTGCAATAACTGGGGCTATTGCTAGTTTAAAAGGTCCTTTGCATGGTGGTGCAAATGAAGAAGTTATGAATATGATGAAAAAAATTAAAACACCATATAAGGCAAAAAGTTGGTTGATTGATACTTTAAATAAAAAGCAAGTGGTTATGGGTTTTGGCCACAGAGTTTATAAAAGTGGTGATTCTAGAGTACCAAGTATGAAAAAATATTTTTTGAAAGTTTCTAAAATAAAAAAAGATAAAAAATTACACAAAATTTACAAAATTATTGAAAAAGAAATGATGGAAAAAAAAAATATTTATCCTAATTTAGATTTTCCAACAGGACCAACTTACCATTTAATGGGTTTTGATACCGATTTCTTTACACCAATATTTGTTATTGCAAGAATTGTTGGATGGTCCGCTCATATTATGGAACAACACACCTCTAACAAGCTAATTAGACCACTTTCAAAATATAAGGGAAGTGAACATAGAAAAGTGTTGCTTTTAAATCAAAGATAATTTCTCAATTTAGGAAAAGGCTTCAGACCAAGTGCCTTTTGTAGATGCTTTAGAATATTCGGTAGCTCTTCCTTCAAAAAAATTCATATGTTCAACAGCATTAAGCATCGTATCAAGCCATGTAAGAGGATTTTTATTTATATTATAAATTGGCTCTAATCCTAATTGGATTAATCTTCTGTTTCCAATCCATCTAATATATTTTTTGATTTCTTCAGGTGTCATTCCATTTATTGGTCCCATCTCAAACGCTAATTCAATAAATGCATCTTCATGGGATATAATTACACGACAAGCTTCATAAATTTCTTTTTTTAATTTATCGTTCCAAATTTCTGGATTTTCTTTAACAAATTCATTAAATAATCTTATCATTGAGTTACAATGCAAGGTTTCGTCTCTTACTGACCAAGTAACAATTTGACCCATTCCTTTCATTTTATTTTGTCTTGGAAAATTAAGTAAAATTGCAAAGCTTGCAAATAGTTGCAATCCCTCAGTAAAAGCACTAAAAACTGCAATTGTTTTTGCTATGTCATGGTTTGATTTAACATCAAATTTCTGCATATAATCATACTTATCTTTCATTTCTTTATATTTTAAAAATGTCGAGTATTCTGTTTCAGGCATTCCTATAGTGTCCAACAGATGTGAATAGGCTGCAATGTGAACTGTTTCCATAGAGGCAAAAGCGGACATCATCATTAAAACCTCTATAGGTTTAAAAACATGCATGTAATTTCTAATATAGCAATTGCTAACTTCGACATCTGCTTGAGTAAAAAATCTAAAAATTTGCGTTAATAAATTTTTCTCTGGTTGATTTAAATTTTTTTGCCAATCTCTAACATCATCACCCAAAGGAACTTCTTCTGGTAACCAGTGAATACGCTGTTGAGTTAACCATGCATCATAACACCAAGGATATCTAAATGGTTTATAAACAGGACTGCCAACAAGTAGTCCTTTTTTTTTATTCTCTACTATTTTTTCTCTTGGTAAATTAACTACTGACATGCTGAACACTCTTCATCTTCATCCAATGTATTGTTTGTATAAACATTTTTTGTTATATCTGTTGACGATCCACTATTAACGTTTTCTGCTCTCTGTATGGATTTTGATCTACAATAGTAAAGACTTTTCAAGCCTTTTTTCCACGCTTGGAAGTGAATTTGGTGAAGTTCTTTTTTATGCACATCAGCAGATAAAAACAAATTTATTGATTGAGCCTGGGAAACATATGAAGTTCTATCGGCTCCTAATTCGACAATCCATTTTTGGTCTAGTTCAAATGCTGTTTTAAAAACATCTTTTTCAGCATCAGTTAAAAAAACAAGATGAGACACTGAGCCGTGATTTGTAGTGATGCTAGACCAAGTTTCTTCATCGTTTTTATTATATTTTTTTAAAATTTTCTCTAAATATCTATTTCTTACGTTGTATGATCCTGAAAGAGTTTTGTGTGTATAGCTATTTGCAGCAATAGGTTCAACTCCTGGTGATGCTCCCCCACAAATTATTGAAATTGAAGCCGTTGGAGCAATCGCTGTTTTGTTAGAGAATCTTTCATTAAAACCATATTCAGCTGCATCTGGGCAAGGACCTTTTTCTTTTGCAAGAACTGTTGATGCATTACCAACTTTTTCCTGAATATACTTAAATATTTTATTATTCCAAACTTTGCTCATTACAGATTCTAATGGAATCATATTTTTCTGAAAATAAGAATGCAAACCCATTACTCCTAGACCCACACTTCGTTCCCTCATGGCTGAATATTTAGCATCTTCAAATGAATCTGGTGCTTTATCAATAAAATCGGTAAGTACGTTATCTAAAAACCTCATCACATCAATGATAAAATTTTTATCATTTTTCCATTCATCGTATCTTTCTAAGTTAAGTGAAGATAAACAACAAACTGCAGTTCTATTTTTTCCATCTTTATCAATTCCAGTTGGTAAGGTAATTTCGCTACATAGGTTTGAAGTTTTTACATTTAATCCAGCCAATTTATGATGTTGTGGAATCAGTCTGTTAACTGTATCTATAAAAATAATGTAAGGCTCTCCAGTTTCAATTCTGGCTGTAAGCAATCTTATCCATAAATTTCTTGCAGAAACAGTTGTTTGAATAATTCCGTCTTTTGGACTTTTTAAAGCCCATTGATCATCAGTTTCTACTGCACGCATAAAAGCATCACTTACTAAAACACCATGATGCAAATTTAGTGATTTTCTATTTGGATCGCCTCCGGTTGGTCTTCTCATCTCAATAAACTCTTCAATTTCAGGGTGATCAATTGGTAAGTAACAGGCCGCCGAACCTCTCCTTAAAGATCCTTGGCTAATTGCCATCGTCAAAGAATCCATTACTTTTATAAATGGAATAATTCCAGAAGTTTTACCAACCTTTCCAATTTTTTCTCCAATAGATCTTAGATTGCCCCAATAACTACCTATGCCACCACCCTTTGCAGCTAACCAAACATTTTCATTCCATAGATCAAGTATTCCTTCAAGACTATCTCCGGCTTCATTTAAAAAACAAGAAATAGGCAATCCTCTTTTGGTACCTCCGTTTGATAAAATTGGAGTTGCCGGCATAAACCATAAATCACTAATGTAATTATAAATCCTTTGTCCATGCAAGTTATTATCGGCATATGTGCTTGCAACCCTTGCAAATAAATCTTGGAAAGATTCATTAAGTCCTAAATATCTATCACTTAAAGTTGCTTTACCAAAATTAGTCAATCTAGAGTCCTTGGATCTATCTATTTTTATAGTTATACCTTTCTCATTTTGGAACAGCTCAGTTTCATTTGTTAGTGAAAAGAGATCAGGTCTTATATTTATATCAAGATCCTTAACTTCATTTTGTGTTGGATAATTTCGGACAGCTTTCTCTATTGCCAAAGACAGGTTTTTATTCATAAATCAACAGTATCTTTAAGACTCTACGTAAATCAACTATATGTTGTATGTATATTTACTAGATATACTATATAAATTATTTAATCAATAGAACATTAATAGAACATTGGTAATAAATCAAGAAAAAAATTTTACTGTAAAATTTAGATAAATATTACATAAGTAAAAATGGACAAGTCAAAATTTATCCACATTAATCCATTGGGATTTAGAGAATACGATGCAAGATGGCTCTACCCTAAAGATATAAATGGAGAAGGCATTGCAAGTGTTGGTAGAGGATTGGGTACACAAATAAAAACTAAAACTAGAAAAGAAAATCCTAGAGTTGTCGTGGGTCATGATTACAGATCATACAGTGAAGAAGTTAAAAATAAATTAATTGAGGGTTTAATATCAACCGGATGTTACGTTGAAGATATTGGTTTATCTTTATCCCCAACAACTTATTTTGCTCAATTTAAATTAAATGCAGATTCTGTTGCAATGGTAACGGCAAGTCATAATGAAAATGGTTGGACGGGAATAAAAATGGGAATCGAAAAAGGTTTAACGCATTCTTATGAAGAAATGAAAAATTTAAAAGAAATAGTTTTAAACAAAAATTTTGTTGAAGGTAAAGGAAATTACAAAAAAATTGATGGTTTTAAAGATATTTATATACAACATCTTTCGAAAAAAAAAATTAATAACAAAATTAAGGCAATTGTAGCTTGTGGTAATGGAACTGCTGGTATTTTTGCTCCAATAATAATAAGAAATATTGGCTGCGAAGTAATAGAGCTTGATTGTAATCTTAATTATAATTTTCCAAAATATAATCCTAATCCAGAAGATTTAAAAATGCTAAGTGCATTAAGTAATTGTGTTAAAAAAAATCAAGCTGATATAGGTTTTGCTTTTGATGGAGATGGTGACAGAATTGGTGTAGTTGATGAAAATGGCAATGAAATATTTTCTGATAAAATTGGTCTCCTCATTGCAAGAAATTTATCCAATGAATATAAAAATTCTAAATTTATTGTAGATGTTAAATCTACTGGATTGTTTAAAACCGACCAAGTACTTAAAAAAAACTCATGCAAAACAGTTTATTGGAAGACAGGACATTCATATATAAAAAGGAAGGTAAATGAAGAAAAGTCTCTAGCTGGCTTTGAAAAAAGTGGACATTTTTTTTTTAATAAACCTATTGGATTGGGTTATGATGATGGAATATTGTCGGCTATCCAAGTTTGTAAATTACTTGATAAAGATTCATCAAAAAAAATGTCAAATTTAATAAACCAATTACCTACAACATATCAAAGTCCTACTATGGCACCATACTGTAGTGATGAAGAAAAATATAAAGTTGTAGAAACCATGACAAAAAAATTCAAAGATTTGTTAGAAAAGAAGACTAAAATAACAGATAAATTTATAAGTGAAATTTTAACTGTTAATGGAGTTAGATTTACTTTGGAAGACGGTTCCTGGGGACTTATTAGGGCTTCTTCCAATAAACCTTCATTGGTAATAGTTACGGAAAGTGTCCAGTCAAAAGTTGAGATGAAAGATATATTTAATTTTATTGATAATTTACTAAAAGCAACTGGAAAAATTGGTAAATATGATCAAAAAATATAAATTTTTAAAAAAAATTATTTTTTTTAGTATTATTAAAATTTAAAATATTCAAGAAACAGAATAGAAGATACTGCCAAAAGAAAAACACCAAATAGTCTGTTTATAATTTGTTTATTTATTTTATGAACTGCAATAGCTCCGATTTTGGCCATTAGCATTGTAATAGGTATAAAAATTAAGAATGTTGGGATATTAACAAATCCAAAGCTTAGTGGTACTTCGATATTAAGATAAGTTCCTGAAATAGCAAAACCCACTGCTCCTATTATAGAAACTAAGAAACCTATAGCTGCAGAGCTACCAATAGCTTTATTGATTGAATATCCAAATATTTTTAGTATGGGAACATTAATTGATCCTCCGCCTATTCCCATAGGAGCAATTAAAAAACCCGACAGAAATCCCAAAACAACTTTATAAGTAAAATTCATTTTACGTTGCACGGTGTTTATTTTGTCTTTGGACGTCAAAAAATATAAAGCAAATAACATTGTTAAAAACGAAAAAAAGAGAATTAAGTGTGCAGTTTTTAAGATTACAGCAAAAATAGTTCCTATGATAATTCCAACTACAACAAAAGTTCCAAAACTCTTAACAATATCAAAATCCACCGCCTTATATTTCATATGAGTTATTGTCGAAATAAATGAAGTTGGAATTATAATTGCAAAAGAAGTACCTACAGATAAATGCATAATGAACGATCTATCTAGTCCCATAGAATCGAAAATATAAAAAAGTACAGGTACCGTTATCAATCCACCTCCAACCCCAAACAATCCAGCAATAAAACCAACTGGAATTGCTGTTAAAGCCATAACAGTAGCAAAAAATATAATTTGATTGTGACCTAGTGCCTCTAACAACTTATTTACCTTAAAGAAGGGATATAGTTGTTATTTTTCATGTGATCCATAACATGATTAACTTTTTGCAGATCAGCCTCCCTAATACACATATTCTTACTTAAATATCTTTTCCAATAACCTGAACCTTTTTGTCCATGAAATAAACCAACTGTGTGTCTCATGATCTGATTAAGTCTAGTTTCTTTTTTTGTTTCTTCTTTTATATAGGGGATCATTTGTTCCATAACTTCTGTTCTTGTGGGAACATTATTATTATTAAAAATATCTTTTTCAATATCAGCTAAAAAATAAGGAGAATGATATACGGCACGTCCTATCATTACTCCATCTACATACTTCAGATGTTTTTTTATTTGATCGGTTGAACTTATTCCTCCATTCAAAATAATACTATCTTGGAAAAAATCTTTTTTAAGGTCATAAACAAATTTATAATTTAATGGTGGAACATTAAGATTTTGTTTTGGTGAAAGTTTTGCTAATATAGCCCTTCTCGCATGAACAATAAAAATATTTGATCCTGCTTTTTTAATTTTCTCAATAAAAGATTTAAAAAAATTATAATCTTCAATATCATTATATCCTATTCTGGTTTTAGCCGAGATTGGAATTTTACAAGAATTTTTCATTTCGTTTATACATTCTCCTACAAGATTAGGTTCTTTCATTAAACATGCTCCAAATCTGTTTTTTTGAACTTTTTTACTGGGGCAGCCTAAATTTAAGTTAATTTCATCATAACCAAAATCTTCCCCAATTTTAGCTACTTCTGCTAAAATTTTAGGTGACGAACCACCAATTTGTAGCGCCAAAGGCTTTTCTCTAAGATTAAATGATAGTAATTTTTTTTTATCTCCTCTTTTAATAGCTTCCGACACAATCATGTCTGTGTACAACATAACATTCTTACTAATTAATCTTAAAAAATACCTATCATGACGATCTGTACAATCCATCATGGGCGCCACGGAAACTTTTTTAATCATCTAATGAGTATAAACAAAAAATATGTTATTAAATCGTGTTCTAAGTACTACCAGAATTATCAGAATTTTCTGTTTCACCTAAATCTTCTTCTATTTTTTCTTTTTCTTTTAATTCTTCTAATGAAATTTCCTTATCTTGGTGTAAATTTTCTTTTTCAAGTTTTTCTTCTTGTACCTTTTTTTGCTTAAAAATTTCTATTTTTTCGGGAGTTTTTCTAGCCCTTTTAGAGGGCAAAATTGGAATTCCACTTTTTGAAATTTCTCCTTTATATACTTTTTCAAATTCATCTCCGTCTGATTCTTCATTAGCCGAAACCTCTGGATCTTGTTCAACATGTTTTCTTAGTTTATTTATAGCTGATTCAGTTAGTTCTTTGACCGAAATTTTATCTTCAGCAATTTCTTTTAGTGCAATAACTGTATTTTTGTCGTTTTCAGGATCAACATTGGGTTTATCGCCAGAATTTAATTGCACTGCTCTTTCTTTTGCAACTAAAACCAAATCATAAGGACCTTCTACTTTATTTATACAATCTTCTACAGTTATTCTAGCCATGAGCCAAAACTAATATTAAATAGATACTAAAAAATCAAGGTTTATTTTTTAATAAAAATGGGTTTGTAAGACTTTTTAAAAATTATAACAATTAAAATTGATATAGCAGTATATATACCACATAGAAAGGCTATATTTTCAATTGAATAACCTAAATCAATTAAATTTCCAAATACTACTGTGGCCAAAGCTGTTGAAAAAACCATGAGTGATGCTGTCAAAGCTTTAATAGATCCCAAGAAACTTACACCATAAATTTCAGCCCAAAATGAAGATATTAAAACATTTGTTAATCCATTTGAAATACCCATTAATCCCATAAAAATAAAAGCTGAATAAGGGTGATCAAAAATAGCTAATATAGTTACACTTAATAATAGCGGAACGTTTAAAAATGGAAAAAGCTTTCTACTGGTAAACTTATCTACTAAAATTCCTGAAAAAAACAATGTAGCTACAGTAAGGAAAGAATAAATCATAAATGATTTTGCAATTGCAAATTTTCCCCAATCCTTGGATTCAATAATAAAAGTTTGATTAATAACTACTCCAGTAATTATAAATGATGATGCTAACATAGCTGGTAAAATTGAATAAAATTTTAAATCCTTTAATACTTCTTTTCTGGTCCAACTTTTAACTATATCTAAATTTTTACTTGTAAAACTTAAATCTTTTTTTTCTCTGGAAAATATATCAATATGTTTAATGGCAAAAAAAGTAAAAATTGGTAAGCCTAAAAAAATAATAGCTGCTATACCTTGCCACAAAGTTCTCCAGTATATAAATGTTAATGCGTAAACTATTATTAATGGTAGCAAAAACTCGGCTAGAGACATACCGAGCCAAATATAACTTAGCGCCTTGCCTCTGCTTTGATCAAAATATCTAGAAACGGCAGTAGATGCTGTGTGTGCCATTAATCCTTGTCCGGATAGTCTTAGAAAAAAAATTCCAATAGCTAAAAAAATTACACCATTAACAAATGAAAAAAAAAGAGCAGCAAAAGACAAAAAAATAACAACTGAAAGGGCATAATTAACCAATTTTAAATCATCAATTTTTTTCCCTATCCATATTAATGTTAAACTGCTACATAAAGTAGCTATCCCATAAATTGTTCCGAATTCCCCGTAGGAAATATTCAATTCCTCTCTAATATTTGAATTAAATAGCCCTATGAAAAAACTCTGTCCAGTACATGAAAAAAAAGTAAAAACAAAACCAAATAATATTATTTTGAAATTTGATCTAACTATATCTATAATCATAATTAATTATGAGTTGTAAAGTTTCCTTTATTGGTCTTGGAGTAATGGGTTATCCTATGGCTGGATATATATCAAAAGCTGGTCACAATGTAACTGTATTTAATAGAACCAAATCAAAAGCGGAAAAATGGCTTAAAAATTATCCAGGTAAAATGGCAGAAACTCCTGCCGAAGCTGCTAGAGATTCTGATTTTGTATTTACATGTGTAGGAAATGATAATGATTTAAAAGAAGTAACTTTCGGAGAGAATGGAATATTTAAATCAATAAAAAAAGGATCTATATACATTGATAACACGACAGCATCTGCTTCTATAGCTCGAGAAATTTATTCGCATGCAAAAAAAAATGATTTTGGTTTTTTGGATGCGCCAGTTTCAGGAGGACAAGCGGGCGCTGAAAATGGTACGTTGACAGTAATGATAGGTGGTGACAAAAAAGATTACGATAAAGCAAGTCCAATCATTAATTGTTATAGTAAAAAAATGAAATTACTTGGAAAATCTGGAAGTGGACAACTCGCAAAAATGGTAAATCAAATTTGTATAGCTGGATTGGTTCAGGGATTGTCAGAAGGAATAAATTTTGGTATCAAAGCTGGTTTAAATATGGAGGAAGTAATTGAAGTAATTTCGAAAGGGGCAGCTCAGTCCTGGCAAATGGAAAATAGATACAAAACTATGATTGAAGATAAATTTGACTTTGGATTTGCAGTCAATTGGATGAGAAAAGATTTGAAGTTTGCTTTAGATGAGGCAAAAAGAAATAATTCTTTGTTGCCAATAACTGAAATTGTAGATAAATATTACGGTGATATTCAAAAAATGGGTGGTGAACGCTGGGATACCTCTAGTTTAATAAAACGACTAAGAAAATAATTATAATGACTCTTACAAAAACACCAATCTGTAATTTTGGAGAAAAGGCAAAAAATTTTGAATTATTATCTACTGAAAATACAAAGGTATCTTTGGATGATGTTAAAGGAAAAAATGGTACCTTAATTATGTTTATTTGCAATCATTGCCCATATGTAAAAGCAGTAATCAAAGAAATTGTTCAAGACGTAAAATTTTTAGAAAGCCAAGGTATAAAATCTGTTGGCATAATGTCCAATGATGTAAAAAATTATCCAGAAGATTCTTTTGAAAACATGATATCTTTTTCAAAAATACATAATTTTTCCTTTCCTTATCTGATTGATGAATCACAAAAAATAGCTAAGGATTATGGCGCAGTATGTACACCAGACTTTTTTGGTTATAATAATAATCTAGAACTACAGTACAGAGGTAGAATTAGAGAATTAAAAGATCATAAGCCTGTTACTACAGGAGATAGTGAACTTAGAATTGCTATGAAACTAGTAGCGACTTCAGGAAAAGGTCCTGTCAAACAAATTCCAAGCATGGGTTGTAACATAAAATGGTTTAATTAATGTTTTTGGTTAACACCAGAAATTTTCCACCAGAATTGGGTGGAATGCAAGTATTGATGGGGGGATTATCTACTGCTTTATTAAACTATGGTCCAGTTAAAATTTTTGCAGAAAAACATAAAAGTTCTGACGTTTATGATAAAAAGTTTCGGTACGATATTACAAGAGTATCTGGAATAAAATTATTTAGAAAATTCAGAAAAGCTAATTTGGTAAATAATTATTTAAAAGAAAATCCATTAATTAAAGCCTTGATTGCTGATCATTGGAAAAGTTTAGAATATTTAAATGAAAAATATTTATTAAATAAGAAGATACTTTGTTTAATCCATTCAAAAGAGATAAATCATCCAATAAATTCAAGATTTAATAAAAAAATGATTAAATCTATCTCAAAAGCGGATTTTATAATATCCAATTCAAATTTTACAAAAACATTAGCCGTAAATAATGGAATTGAGGAAAATAAAATTAAAGTTATTCATCCTGGAATAAGTTTTTATGAAGAACCCGATGAAAATAATTTAAAAGCTGCTGAAAATATATTGAAAGATTCATTTCCATGTTTAATTACGGTAGCCAGATTTGATAAGAGAAAAGGACATGATAAAACAATTATGGCAATTAGAAATCTTAAGGAAAAATTTCCTAAAATAAAATATGTTTGTATAGGATATGGAGATGAAGAAAAAAATTTAAAAAAATTAGTTCATGAATTAAACTTAGAAAATATTGTTATTTTTATTAATAATATAAATCCTGAATTTAAATCAGCTTTGATAAAAAAATCTCACTTATTTGTTATGCCATCAATTATTTATAAAAAATCGGTAGAGGGATTTGGAATAGTTTTTATCGAAGCTGGACAACATGGAATACCATCAATTGGTGGCCGAGATGGCGGCGCATCAGATGCAATCATTCACAACAAAACAGGATTAATTTGTAATGGAAATGATTTAGATTCAATTTATCAAAGCATAAAAAAAATATTTGAAGAAGATAGATATTTAATATTTGGGAAAAATGCTAAAGAATTTTCAAAACAATTTGAATGGAGTAAGATTATTAAAAAATATATTGAACTTTTAAACTAATGATAATTCTTTGGAAATATTAGAATAAACTTCTTCAGCTGATAATTCATTTAAATTGTTTTTAATAATTGCTTTAAATTTATTTGTTTCTATGCTTACTTTTTTTGGTGTTGTATGGTATCCAAACAAAGTTACTCCCTTTGCTCCTAGATGGGCCGCCATGTGAGCGGGACCTGTATCATTTGAAATAATAAACTGAGCCTTATCTATTAAACCAGCTAGCTGGGTTACCGTTAATGCTTTATTATCTTTAAGTATTACTCGAACATTTATTTTTTTTGATTCTTCAATTTCATTAGGACTTGGTGCAACAACCAGCTTAAATTCTGGATTATTCTTGTTAATGAGTAAAATTAAATCATTATAATATGGCCATTTTTTATGCGGTAAATTTATTGAACAGAAAGGAAATAACAAAATATATTTTTCTAAATTATATTTTTTTTTCAAATCATCTATATTTTCACATGCCCAAGAAAAATTAGGTTTTAGTGTATGTTTGGTAATTATGTTAGAATTAGTTAATTGAAAATTAAATCTTTCTAATACTGGGTCGTTGTCAAAATCATTTTTATTAGTTCCTAAAGGTAATGTAGTTTCAGTACTAGACCATTTTATTTTATTGAACAAAAATTTTCTGTAAAATGATGTTCGTGATGAGTTTTGTAGATCGTATATTTTTTTTAATCCAAGTTTGGATATCTTTTGTTTTAATTTTAACAAATAAAATAAGTTTAGTCGTGAAAATCTTAGATCAACATAAACTTCATCAATATATGGACATTTACGAAACAATTCTTGATAAGGAGAGGTTGTAAGCATAAATACTTTATCATTAGGATGGTTTTCTTTTATATCTTGAATCGCACCACTAATTTGAGCTATATCTCCTAATGAACCATGTTTTATGATTAAAATATTAGACATTAAAATTTATAAGATAATGTTATATCACCTATAATCATAAAATGAGCAAAATTCTAGCTGAAATATCCGCAGGTGAATTCTTTGATAAACTTAGCATTTTAGAAATAAAGTTAAATAAAATTAAAGACCTTGTTTTATTGAATGAAGTCAAAAAAGAATATGAAATTTTAAATGAAACAAAAAATAAAAATATTAATGTCTCAAAAGAAATAGAAATTCTCTATAAAGACTTAAAAGAAACAAATGAAAAGTTATGGAAAATTGAAGATGAAATTAGATTGTGTGAAAAAAATTCAGATTTTAAAGACAAATTTATTCAGCTATCTAGAGGTGTGTATTTTGCAAATGATAAAAGATCAAAAACTAAATCTGAAATCAATAAAATCTTAGGTTCAAATATAAAAGAAGTTAAGCAATATACTCAATATTAATCTACGTTTAGACTAGGTATCTTTTCTCTTAATTTATAAGGAAGTGAAGGATCAATGCTACAAGAAATTATCCCTTCTCCTGTATCCAGTTCACATAAAATTTCTCCGTCTGGTGATACAATTAAAGAATGTCCAAACGTCTTTCTACCAATATAATGATTGCCGTATTGAGCGGGAGCAAAAACATAACAAAAATTTTCTATAGCTCTAGCCTTCAAAAGAACATGCCAATGCTTTCTTCCAGTTGTAAATGTAAAGGCTGATGGAACAGAAATAAATTTAGCTCCCATTTGAGACATTTTGCGATACATATTGGGAAATCTTATATCATAACATATTGACATTCCCAGTTTTCCCCAAGGAAGATCAATAACTTCTATTTTTTTTCCTGGACTATAAGTTTTAGATTCTAAATACTTTTCTTCATTTGAAAGATTTACATCAAACATATGAATTTTATCGTAAAATTTTTCTATATTTCCTTTGGGATTAATTAATATTGATCTATTAATTAAATCATTTTTTTTATTTTTAACTATAATTGAACCTAATAAAATCCATTTTTTATTTTTTTGACAAATTTCTTTGGTTTTTAATACAAGTTCATCTTCTTCCATTAATTTAGTTTTATTTGATAACTCTTTTTTATCATTTGTCATTATGGAGCAAGTTTCCGGAGTTAAAATAAAGTCAGTTTTTTCTTTTATACATATCTCAATATAATGCAAAATTTTTTTAATATTTTCTTTGATATTGTTATTAGAGCAGATTTGAATACACGATGTTGTGAACATTTTTTATTTTAAATAATCTAATTTTTTTTCTAAAATCGATAAGGACTTAGTGCTTCTATGTTAATATTAGTGGGTTTATTTTCAATTAATGAGCGTATTGTTTTACCAGTCACTGCAGCCAACGAAAGTCCTAAATGTTGGTGACCAAAAGCATAGTAAACATTTTTACATTTTTGTGACTCACCAATTACTGGTAATGAATCAGGGAGAGTCGGTCTAAATCC
Source organism: alpha proteobacterium SCGC AAA240-E13 (assembly GCA_000504625.1). Taxonomy (GTDB): domain Bacteria; phylum Pseudomonadota; class Alphaproteobacteria; order Pelagibacterales; family Pelagibacteraceae; genus AAA240-E13. The sequence goes on along the minus strand of AZHR01000006.1, from coordinate 17,200 downwards.
CAGCCATTGGCTTTTAACTTTTCCTAATTGCGGTAGAATGCTCCGAGCAGTTGCTTCGATCATAGTTAACATATTTTTATTCATTGATTTTTTTAAACCTGCAATTTCAACTGTGCCAGCTGCTCTAATTCCATCCTCCATTGGTGTCATATAAAAACCCGTTTTAGCCCAGCCCACACTGTGTGCAAGCAAGTTGCTGTTATTTTCAAATATAATGTGATATCCACGTTCAGTATCAAGAGGAAAATTGTCACCAATGGTTCGTGCTAAAATATTAGACCATACACCCGCTGCAACAACAATTTTATCAACATGATGTTCTTGTTCATTACATTTGAGAAAAAGTGAATCACCCTTCCTAAAAATTGAATCAATCTTTTTTAAAACAAAATGACCTCCGTTGCTTATGAAATTATCAAAAATTTTTTTAGTAATTTGTATAGGAGATTTTGTAAAACTCTCACCTTTAAGAACTATTCCTTTATAATATATAGGCTCTATAGATGGTTCCATTTTTGCAATGTCCTCTTTATTGATTATATCAAAGAGAACATTATATTTTTTTCTTAAATTTAAGGCATATTGATCTTTTTCGAATAACTCCTTTGATTCATAAAGATAAATTGGTTCCTTGTGTACAATATATTTAGATACATCTACTTCATTAAAAATTTCTTCATATGCAAATTTAGCATGAGATGAAAAAGAGCTTAGAGATTTTGCAATGTGTTCGACTCTTGCTGTAGTACAATTCCTAAAAAATCTAAATATCCACGGCAAATGTGTAAAAACATAAAACCAATCTATAACTAATGGACCGTTTTTGCTAAGCAACATAGCTGGCAAATTCTTCCACAACTTAGGTGAATTAGCGGTAACACACTCACGATTCGCAAAAAGTCCTGCGTTTCCAAAAGATGTTTGAGTTCCAGGTTCATTCTGATCGTACAATATTACTTCATGTCCATTCTTTCTTAAAAAATGAGCAATACAGACTCCAATGATGCCCGCTCCGATGATCGCTACTTTATTCATGACTTAGATCATTTTGAATTGTTTGCATTAATATAAGCACTAATTTAAATAGTTTATTTTTTTTTGTCATTTGATTCTTAAAGTTACTCTGCGCGTCGCAAGTAAGGAGTTAATTTTATTTCGCAAAAATTAACTAACCGTGTAACAATAAAATTAATTGTCAAATAAATTAAACCAGCTACTATAAAAATTTCAACTGGAGAGAAGGTTTTGGCTATTATTAGTCTGGCAATTCCTGTTATGTCCATTATTGTTATAGTACTCACTAATGAAGTCGCCTTAACCATTAAAATCATTTCATTGCCATAGGCAGGAAGTGCTTGCCGAAAAGCGATGGGTAATATTATTCTTCTGTAAAGCAAAAAACCGCTCATACCTGCTGATTTAGCTGATTCAATCTGTCCAAAAGGGACAGATTGTATACCGCCCCTAATGATTTCTGAACTATAGGCGCAGGTATTTAGAGTTAAGGCAAGTATACCGCACCAGTAAGCTTCCTTAAAAAAAGACCAAACAAAACTTTCTCTGATAAATTCAAATTGTGCAATCCCATAATAGATTAAAAAGATTTGAACGAGAAGAGGAGTTCCTCTGAAATAAAAAACATATGTTTTTGCAAAAAAATTTAAAAACATATTATTGGATAGTCTTAATAATGCTAAACCTATTGCAAAACAAAAACCAACAAATAAAGAGATTGAAACGAGTTGAATTGTTATGTTTAAACCTACTAATAGTTTAGGGAAAGTTTCTATCATTAACTCATAATTCATAACTATGCCCTTCTTACACCTTTGTTTGCCCAGTTCTCAGCACTATTGAAAATTGTATTAGAAGCAGTTGTTAAAATTAAGTAAAGTAATGCAGCAGTTATATAAAATGTAAACGGTGCGTATGTAGAACCAGAAGCAACATGCGCTTGTCTCATAATTTCAACTAAACCCGTAACCATTATCAGAGCTGTGTCTTTAAGCGTCAATTGCCAAACATTGCCTAAACCTGGTAGCGCGTACCGCAAAACTTGCGGGATTAGGATTCTAGTAAAAATAACAAACTTATTCATTCCAACCGACTTTGCTGCATCAATCTGGCCTCGTGGAACAGCTAAGAAAGCTCCCCTAATGACTTCAGTGGAGTAAGCTCCTGATATAGCACCAATAGCAATGGCTCCAATAACAAAAGCATTAAGTTCTATATAGCCATGATAGCCAAATAATTTTGCTACGCTCATGACAGCATTGCTACCACCAAAAAATAATAAATAAATTACAAGTAATTCTGGAATGCCTCTTACAATAGTTGTGTATAAATCTGCAATCAATCTTACATAGAATTTATTTGATAATTTTGACAGTGTACCAAAAATAGAAATGAATAAACCTATACCCATTGCCGTAAGACTTACCATCAGAGTTACCAAAGTTGCCCTAAGCATCTCATCACCCCAACCTTTGTCTCCTAAAACTAATAATTCTAAATCCATGAGTTATGCCTCTAAAAAAAAAGAGCAGCCAAACGTAATGGCTGCTCTTCTTTATTGTTATTAATTATTATAATTAACAAACAATTACATTGAAATATCTTTACCAAACCATTTAGTAAAATGTTCAGCAAGCGTACCATCGGCTCTAGCCGAATCAATAGCTTTGTTAAACATTTTTAAGAGATCGGTATCACTTTTTCGTAAACCAACCCCAACTCCTTCTCCAAAAGGGCCTCCTCCAAGTCCTGGTCCAATAAATACTATTTCTTTTCCATTTTCTGACTCCATGAATTTTTCCATAGAACCTTGATCCGATAACGCTGCATCAATTCTACCCACGCTTAAATCTAGTTCGAGATTTTCTTGCGTATCATATGATTTCATTGTAACCGAGTCACCCAAAACTTGTTTGACAAAATTTTCATGCGTCGTGGAACCTTGAACACCAACAGTAGCTCCTTTTAAAGTACTCTTAAGAGACGCAAGTAACCCTTTAGATGTAGAATTTAAAGCATCCATGTTTACCTTACCTGAGTGCCCTAAAGCTGCAAGTGAAGATGATTTTAATACTGAAAAAGATGCTGGCTCATTAGCATAACCTTGTGAAAAGTTAATTACTTGCATTCTTTCTTCTGTAATTGACATTCCGGCCATGATTGCATCATATTTTCCATTTTGCAGAGCTGGAATAATACCATCCCAATCTTGTGCAACAAGTTCACATTCAGCATTCATTCTTGCACAAAGATCACGTACTAAATCTATTTCTGCACCTTCAAGTTCTCCAGCAGCATTTGTTCCATTCCAAGGTGGATATGCTCCTTCTGTACCTATTTTAATTTTAGACCAGTCTCCAGCGTACGCAGCAGAGATAGTCATCAATAAAAAGGCAATAAGTGTTAAAAAATATTTTTTCATTATTTTATTCTATTCCCCTCCATATATGTTTTTTTTAAAACTAGGATATAACATAAATATATAGTGTCATACCCTATTTATACTTATAAATTGGCCGCTAAAAATCGCTTCAATCTTAGTGATTGTGGATTATTAAAGAATTTATCAGGAGTTTCTTCTTCTTCTATACGCCCTTGATCAAGAAAAATAACTTTAGAAGAGACACCTTTAGCAAACCCCATTTCGTGAGTTACAATAATCATGGTACGGCCCTCTTCCGCAAGTGTTTGCATTACTTTCAAAACTTCACCAACAAGTTCAGGATCAAGCGAGGAAGTTGGTTCATCAAATAATATAACATCAGGATTCATAGCTAATGCTCGTGCAATAGCTGCCCTTTGTTGCTGACCGCCAGAAAGATTAGTTGGGTATTGATCTGCTTTTTCAGCTATTCCAACTTTTTCTAACAATAGATATCCATTTTTTCTAGCTATATTCTTTTCAATTTTTTGAACATGAATAGGTGCCTCTATTACATTTTGAAGGATAGTCATGTGAGACCATAAATTAAAGTCTTGAAACACCATACCTAGTTTAGATCTTATTCTGTCAACTTGATTTTGTTCAACAAGAATTAATTTGCCTTTTTTATCTTTTTTCATTTTTATCAACTCACCATTCACATATACTTCTCCTGAATCAGGAGTTTCTAAAAGATTAACGCACCGTAATAAGGTACTCTTTCCCGATCCGCTCGTTCCAATAATACATATGACTTCTCCCTTTTTTGCTGTTAGCGAGAGATCTTTAATAACTTCTAAATTACCAAAAGATTTTTTTAAATTTTTAATTTCTAATGCGTTGGTCATATTGATTTCACACAATAATAAACTTCTTCTGTAAGTATCTCAACCAGGATCAATAAAACTACTTACAAACAGCTTAAATTTAATTAAGATTTGAGGATAGACGATGCAAAATTCCAGTTACAGTCGAAACTAGGAATGAATACTCCATCAAGTTTGGAATTTCCAAAATTTTTAGATAGAATTTTAAGCCAATTATCTACTTGTTTCGGTTTTTTATCTTGGCTTCCGACCTGTGCGGTAATAACTCCACCAGGTTTTAAAATCCTTTTTAAATTGTTCATATTTTTTGCTGCAAGATCAATACAGTACAGATCATCGTTAAGATCAACAAAAATTTTATCGTATTTTGAATCCTCTATAGATTTTATACTTTCAAAAGCATCCCCCCATACACATTTTATAGTATTACTTCCTTTTACTCTTCTACCGATTTTGGAAAGATGTTTAGTGCATGCTGATACTACTTCTGGATCTAATTCAAACCAATCAACAAAGTTAAATCTCCTAGATAAACATTCTCTTGCTACACCTCCGTCTCCTCCTCCAATTATTGCTGCATTCGAATTTTTGGAATTTAAACTCATAGCAGAATCTACAAACTGTCCACTGTAGATATGTTCATCTTTTTCAGCAACCTGTAGTTCGTTATCTATAAATAAAGATTTCCCAAATTCTTCTAATTCTAAAATTTCTATATGTTGATCAACTTTAGAAACAAAATCTTCATGAACTTTGTTAACAACATAATATTTTTTTTGCCCAGGTGTGCTATAAATATCATCATAAAGACCTACGGTGCTTCTATCAAATTTTCTAACTACTATTCTTTCGTGTTTAATTTCTTTTTTAAGTATGTCTAAAGCTACAGAAGGAGAAATTTTTGCACAGGTAAAAAAATCGAAACTTATTATATTTTTTTCTGGAAAAGTGTGAAAACTCATATGACTTTCTGCCAAAAGTGCTACTAAAGTAAAACCTTGTGGTTTAAATTTGTGCTGAGAAACATTAAGTATTTCAACTTTTGCAGCTTTAGCAATTTTGTAAATTATTTTTCCGAAAAACTTCGGAGTATAATCCTGTTTTATACCCAATAAATCCAAAGCAATATGTTCACCAACTTTCACCATATAATTTACCCTTTTTTATAACTGCGAATCGATATTTAAAAACTAATCAAATTTTATGCTTCTTTCAAATAAAAAACTGCTATAAATATTTCTAACGGAGTTAATTTTGAAAAACGATTGGTCAAATAAAGAAGCTAAAAAATTTGTAAAAAAATATAAAAATCTTGGAGTTTCCAAAGATGTTGCTTTGCGTGTATATACAAGCCGTTTATTGGGTAAAAATAAAGAATTAGTACTGCATGGTGGAGGAAATACTTCTGTAAAAACGCAAATAAAAGATATGGATGGAAAAAAATACGAGGTTTTATGTGTAAAAGGCAGCGGTTGGGATATGGCAGATATAGAGCCTGAAGGTTTGCCCGCCGTCAAGCTGGAGCCATTATTAGCCATGAAAAAGAAAAAATACTTATCTGATGAAGATATGGTTAATTTCCAAAAAAAAAACTTAATTAATATTAAATCACCAAATCCGTCTGTTGAAACTTTTTTACATGCTTTTTTACCTTTTAAATATGTAGACCATACTCACTCCGATGCGATCTTAAATTTAACCAACAGACCAGGAGGATTAAATTTTTGTAAAAAAATATTTGGAGACAAAGTCAGCATAGTGCCGTATGTGATGCCTGGTTTTATGCTAGCTAAAAAAATAAATGAAATTTACTCAAAAAATCCAAACATTAACTGTTTAATATTAATGAACCACGGAATCTTTACTTTTGATAATGATGCTAAAGAAGCATATAGCTTAATGATAAAATATGTGTCAGAGGCTGAAAGAGCTATTAGAAAACTTAAAGTTAAAAAAATTAAACAAATTAAAAGTTTCTCTACAAAATTCGATATTCATGAAATTGCCCCAGTAATAAGAGGTCTTTTATCTAAAAATAAAGATCAAAAATTTGTAATTAATTATAGATTAAATAAACACTTAAAATATTTTATAAATGGAAAAAATGTAAGATCTTATTCATCAAAAGGAACTGCAACTCCTGATCACGTAATTAGAGTTAAACCTTTTCCATTAATAATAACCCCAAAGAAAAATTCTACCATTGATGAATTTAATAAAACAGCAAAAAAGGCTTTCGAAAATTATAGAAAAAAATATATCAAATATTTTAATGTAAATAAGAATAAAGTTAAAGAAAAAAAGGTAATGTTAGATACTTCACCAAGAATAGTTTTAGTACAAAATGTTGGAATGTTTAGTGTTGGTAAAGACTTAAATTCAGCAAGAATAGCTGGAGATCTTACAGAAACAAATGCCAAAGTAATTACTTCAGTTGAAGAAACTTCTACTTACAAATTTATTCCAGAAAAAGATCTTTTTGATGTTGAGTATTGGTCCCTAGAACAAGCCAAAATCAAAAAACAAAAAAAACTTCTTGAAGGTAATATTGTTGTAATTACCGGTAGTACAGGAACTATAGGCTTTGAAACTTATAAAATGTTTAAGAGTTATGGAGCTGAAGTTATCCTACTTGATTATAATCTAGAAAGATTAAAGAATTTACAATCTAAAATTAAAGAGCTTTGTATTCATTGTGATGTTAGAAATAAAAAAAGAGTCAAAAAAGTTTTCAATCAAATCTGTGAAAAATATGGAGGAATAGATATTTTAATTTCAAACGCTGGAACAGCAACTGAAGGTGCCATCGGTGAAGTTAGCGATGACATATTAAGACAGAGTTTCGAAGATAATTTCTTTTCTCATCAAAATTGTGCGTCCGAAGCCATTAAAATAATGAAAAAACAAAATACCAATGGTTGTCTACTTTTCAATATTTCAAAACAATCTGTAAATCCTGGAAAAAATTTTGGACCTTATGGGTTACCGAAATCTGCTTTGCTTAGTTTATGTAAACAATATGCTGTAGATTATGGATCTTATGGAATTAGATCTAATGGAGTAAATGCAGACAGAATAAGAAGCGGTTTAATGAATGACAAAATGATCAAAACAAGAGCAAAAGCAAGATCAATTAGTACTGATGACTATATGAAAAGAAATTTGTTATTGAATGAAGTTAAAGCAGAAGATGTTGCTAAAGCATTTTTTCATTTAGCTGTCTCAAAAAAAACCACTGGTGCTGTCCTTACTGTTGATGGTGGTAATATAGCTGCTTCATTAAGATAAATTATTTTATTTAGAAAAATTTTACTTTTTATTTTTTCTTATTTTATCTTCACAGAATTTTTTGGCTTTTTCTATATTAAATGAATTAGAAGTTTGTTTTTGAGCCAAAACACATGCGGCAACAGTTTTTTTTAAGTTATAGTCGCTATAAATGTTTCGAATTAAAAAGAGAATTATTATTACAACTATTACTAAAACAACTGTTAAAATTTTATTTTTTACTTAAACAATTTTTTTAAACCTTCTTTAGACGCTTCACAAACCCCTTTTTCGGTAATTAATCCTGTTACATATTTGGCTGGCGTGACATCAAAAGCTAAGTTCATTGCTTTGCTTTTTTTCGGATAAATTAATACTTTTTTAATATTATTATTTTCATCTAATCCTTCTACATGGGATAATTCTTCTGAATTTCTTTCTTCAATTGGAATCCTTTTTAGGTCAGTGGTTTCCCAATCTATTGTTGAGCTTGGTAAAGCTACATAAAAAGGAACGTTATTATCTTTAGCAGCTAAAGCTTTTAGATAGGTTCCAATTTTATTAGCAACATCACCTGTAGCAATTGTTCTATCGGTACCGACTATGCACATATCAACTTCACCTCTTTGCATTAATATTCCGCCAGCATTATCAGCAATAATTGTGTTGGATATTCCTTCTTCATTTAATTCATAAGAAGTTAGGGAAGCGCCTTGATTTCTTGGCCTTGTTTCATCAACCCAAACATGAACTTTAATTCCTTTTTGGTGTGCATGATAAATTGGTGAAGTAGCTGTGCCCCAATCAATTGTTGCAAGCCAACCTGCATTGCAATGAGTTAAAATATTTACTGTATTTTTCTTTTTATTATAAATTTCTTCAATAATTTTTAATCCATTAAGTCCAATATTTTCACAAAATTTTATATCTTCTTCACAAATTAATTTTGCTTCTTCTAAAGCAATTTTTAAAACTTCATTATGATTTACAGCTGACAATTTTTTTAACATTCTATTCACTGACCATTTTAAATTTATTGCAGTGGGTCTAGATTTAATTAAATTTTCACAGCTTGTTTTAATAAATTTAGGATCATTATTTTCCATAATGGCTAAAACTACTCCATAAGCTGCTGTAGCTCCTATGAGAGGTGCTCCCCTCACCTCCATGGTTTTGATAGCATTTATAGCATCCTTGACTATTTTAAGATTTTTTACTTCAAATTTATGAGGAAGTTTAGTTTGGTCAATAATTTTTACCGCTTGATTTTCTTCATCAAACCAAATTGTTCTAAAAGCTTTTCCATTTATATGCATTATTTTTTAAAAAGTACTCTTCCAGCTATATTTTTTAATTTGTTTTTAGTTTTTTTTGTCATCAATTTTGGATTAGTAATAATAGCTGTATCCAAACAATTGTTAGCAGGATCATCTCCTTTTATTTTTTTTTCAAAGCTTTCTATAACTATCTTGATCATATTTTTTGCCTTCTCTGCATTATCCATTAGTGTTTTAATTATCATTTGAACTTCAACATGTTCGTGATCTGGATGCCAACAATCGAAATCTGTTACCATAGCTACAGTCGTATATCTAATTTCTGCTTCCCTTGCTAATTTAGCTTCAGGCATATTTGTCATTCCTATTACATCGGCATTCCAACTTCTGTATAAATTAGATTCTGCAAGACTAGAAAATTGAGGTCCTTCCATAACTATATACGTGCCACTCCTTTGATATTTAATTTTCAATTGTTTTAAGGCATTTTCGCATGCATCTGCTAAGCCAGTACTAGTAGGATGTGCCATAGAAACATGGGCAACTATTTCCTCATCAAAAAAAGTTTTTTTTCTTGAAAAAGTTCTATCAATAAATTGGTCTATTAATACAAAAGTACCTGGATCTAAATCTTCTTTAAGCGAACCTACGGCTGAAACTGAAATAATATCGGTGATACCTAATTGTTTTAGTGCATCAATATTAGCTCTAAAATTAATATTGGTTGGTGAAATTTTATGACCTCTGGCATGTCTTGGTAAAAAACAAACTTCTTTACCTTTAAAACTAAAGGTTAATATTTTATCAGAAGGATTTCCCCATGGAGTTTTAATCTTTTTCCATTTAGGTCTTTTTAATCCCTGGATATCATAAAGTCCACTACCACCAATTATTGCTAATTTTGAATTTGTCATTTTTATAATTAATTATTATGATGTTTTTTTTTTAATTTGAATAAAAAAATGGATTTAAAAAAATATATTAGATCAATTCCAGATTATCCCAAAAAAGGGATATTATTTAGAGATATTACAACCTTAATAAAAGATGAAAATGCATTCAAAAGTTGCATTGATAAGATTGTGGAAGTATCAAAAAAAATCAATTTTGACAAAATTGCCTCAATTGAATCGAGAGGTTTTGTATTTGCTTCACCTCTATCCTATATTGTTAATAAGCCTATTATATTATTGAGAAAAAAAAATAAGTTACCAGCAAACAAATATTCTGTAAATTTTCAACTTGAATACGGAGAAGCTACACTTGAAATGCATAAAGATTCAATTAAAAAAGACGAAAAAATTCTAATCATTGATGACTTGATTGCAACTGGAGGCACCGCTAAAGCTGCAACCCAACTTGTTGAATTATCTAATGGAAAAGTTTCTGGATTTATATTTGTAATAAATTTATTTGATTTAGGAGGTCAAGATGAACTAAAAAAAAAATCTTACTTTGCAGAAAGTTTAATTAACTTTTCTGGTCATTAAATTTATATTTAATTCTATACCAAGATTTTTGACCCAACATAGCGTTTATTATGCCATATATTCTAGCAAAATAAATTTTTCTTTTTTTTTTATTAAATATAATCGTAAACAATATCATTTTAAATATAGATCTAAAAAGTTTTCCGTATGTTTTATATACAGCATAAAAATAGCCATAGTATTTTTGGTGGTAATAAAACGTTGACCACATCCAATGCCAATTTCTTAACATTTCGAATTCTAAAATATAATCTTGATCCAAAGATCCTTTATTACCAAGATGCTTAACAAACAAGTTTTTGCTTGAATAAATTATCCCTTGATCACTTTTGATTCTTCTACAAAGATCAAATTCATCAAAATATAAAAAAATATTTTCATCAAATAACTTTCGTGTTTTGAATTTTTCAAGATTAATTAACATAGCACATCCAATAACCCAATCTACTTCTTCGAGTGAATCAGGATGGGATTTTGTTTTATTTTTTAATTTTATTCTTTTATCAAACTCACTAAATAAACCTGAAGTTTTCCATTTTGAATCATCCTTATATTTTATGCCTATAATATGAAAATTTATTTTTTGATGAAAATAATTATTTAGTTCCGAAAAAAAATTTTTTTCTAAAATTATATCAGGATTTATAATTAATGCATATTGAGTTTTTACTCTTGATAAACCAAAATTATTACCAGCTCCATATCCCAAATTTTTTCCACTTAATACCACATTTATATTTGGATATTTTTTTTTAAGTCTTTCTTCAAACACATTTTTATTTGAGTTCTCTACGATTAATATCTTGGCTCTATGATCAATGGAATTTAAGCATTCTGTTAAAATCTTTTCATCTGTTCTATAAGTAACAATAACTATTGTTAAATTTTGAATATTGTCCATTTATGTTAATGTTTATCAGAAAATTTATTAAGAAAAAATGTATACTTACTTTTTTCATTAATGTAAAAAATCTTAATGCAAAAAAAGGCAATTGTTACAGGAGGTTTAGGGTTCATTGGATGTAATCTAATAAAATTACTTTTAAAAAATAACTTTTTTGTAATTAATATCGATAAAGTAGGCTATGCATCAAATATTTATAATGTAAAAAATATAAAAAAAAATAATAGGTACAAATTTTATAAATCCGATATCTGTAACAAAAAGGTTTTAAAAATGATCCTTAAAAAACATAAACCAGATGCTTTATTTAATTTAGCCGCCGAAACACACGTAGATCGATCTATAAGCAATCCTAGAAATTTTGTTAGATCAAATATATTGGGAGTTTTTAATATACTAGAATGTATAAAAGAATATTTAAAAATTAAAAAAAAATTTAAAATGATTCATGTTTCTACTGATGAAGTTTATGGTGATATAAAAGGATTAATAAAATCAAAAGAAGGAGATAGGTATCTACCCAGTTCACCTTATTCTGCTTCAAAAGCGGGTGCCGATCATTTAATTAATTCTTACATCAGAACATATAACCTGCCTATAATTATATCCAATTGCTGTAACAATTTTGGTCCCAACCAGTTCCCTGAAAAACTTATACCTAAAACTTTATTCAATATTATCATGAAAAAAAATATTCCGGTTTATGGAAAAGGCAAAAACCAAAGGGAATGGATATATGTTGAAGATCACTGTCGTGCTTTGATCAAATTATTTATAAAAGGAAAAATTGGTGAAAGTTACAATATAGGTACTGGGCTAATAATGAGCAATTTAAAATTAGTTCAAAAACTTATCAAAGTTTATAAATCTAACTTTGATAAAAGAAAACAAAAAATAATAATTGAGTTTGTTAAAGATAGACCTGGTCATGATTTTAGATATGCTTTAAATAGTGGCAAAATTAAAAAAAAAATTGGTTGGAAACATATATATGGTTTTAAAAAAGCAATAATCAAAACAATAGAATGGTATTTAAAAAATCCAAAATTTTATAACATAAGACAGAGAAGAAAATTTGATAAAAGATTAGGTTTAATTGATGATTAAAAAAGGAATTATACTAGCAGGAGGTTACGGAACAAGACTCGGTCCTCTTGCGAAGGCAGTTAATAAACAATTGTTGCCTCTTTATGACAAACCTTTAATTTTTTATCCTTTATCAGTTTTAATGCTTGCAGGTATTAAAAATATTTTAATTATAGCAAACAAGGGTGAAAAATCTAACTTTGTAAAATTACTAGGTGATGGATCTGAACTAGGTATAAAAATTACTTTTTTAGAACAAAATAAACCAAGAGGCTTGCCAGAAGCTTTTATTATTGGTGAAAAATTTATTAAAAGAGATAACGTTGTTTTGATTTTGGGAGATAATTTTTTTTATGGGCAAGGATTTACAAACAGGCTTAAAACGGCTTTGTATAAAAATAAAGGAGCCACAATATTTACCTATATTGTAAATAACCCCTCGGATTATGGAATATTAGAAAAAGATAAAAGAAATAAAATTAAAAAAATCGTTGAGAAACCATCTAAACCCAAATCAAACTTGGCTATCACTGGTTTATATTTTTTTAATCATAGAGTGGTTGATTTTAGCAAAACATTAAAACTCTCAAAAAGAAATGAATTAGAAATTGTTGATTTATTAAATATTTACTTAAAAAATAAATCATTAAGATCAGAGTTTATGGGCAGAGGTAGCGCTTGGTTAGACACTGGAAATGCCAAAACTTTATTTAATGCTTCACAGTTTATAGCTGCCATAGAGGAAAGACAGGGACTAAAAATTGCATGTATTGAAGAAATTTCTTATCAAAATAAGTGGATTTCAAAAAAACAAATTTTAAAAAGAATTAATTTCTATGGCAAGTGTGATTATTCCGAATATTTAAAAAAAATAATTTAATTCTAATAAACATGAAAATTATCAAAACCAAATTTAAAGATCTTAAAGTTATTGCTCACAGAAGACATTCAGATTCTAGAGGTAGTCTAAGAGAAACATATAATAAAAAAAAAATTAATTGGGATAAATTTGTATTTGAATATGCAACTGTTTCCAAAAAAAATGTTTTGAGAGGATTTCATTTCCAATATAAACATCAGCAATCCAAGTTTGTAACTGTTATTAAAGGTAAAATTTTAGATTGGTCAATAGATCTTAGAAAAAATTCAAATACATTTGGAAAAACCTTTTCTATTATCTTATCAGAAAATAACTGTAAATCTCTATATATACCAAGAGGATTTGCGCATGGTTATTGTTCATTACAAAAATTAAATGTAATATATTATAAACTATCAGATTACTATTATCCAAAATTTGAAGACGGAATTTGTTTCAATGACAAAGATATAAAAATTAAATTACCTAAAACAAAAATTACAGTTTCAAAAAAAGATCAATTACTAGGTAGTTTTAAAAATTTTATAGAAAAATATAAGGGATTGTAAACTACTTATTAACAGAATTAACCATGTTTCAAATTAAGAATATTATACGAAAAAAAATTATTAGACTTAAATCAAGCAAAAATGTTTTGAAATTAAATTTTTTTTTCCATAAATATTTTGGAGAGAAGGACATAGGAAAAATTGGACTAAATTTTTCAAATACACCTGATAGATATAAAATACTGCAAGATACAATAAATAGAAAAAATTATAAATCTTATTTAGAAATTGGATGCTTCAATAACGATTTATTTAATTCTATAGATTGTCAAAAAAAAGTTGGGGTAGATCCATATTCAGGTGGAAATATAAGAAAAAAAAGTGATGATTTTTTTTTAATGAATCAAGAGAGGTTTGATTGCGTTTTTATAGATGGTTTACATATTTATCATCAAGTTAAAAAAGATATAGTCAATTCATTAAAATTACTAAATCAAAATGGAGTTATTTTTATTCATGATTGTTTACCAAATAATGTTTTTGATCAAGCTATACCACGTCCAAAATTTAATTGGAACGGTGACGTGTGGAAAGCAGTTGTAGAATTTAGAACTTTAGATTATGTTGATACATATACTTGTTATGCTGATATGGGAATGGGAATAATTTTAAAAAGAAAAAATAGAAAAAAGTTAAGCCTTAATATCAAAGATTTTTCAAGACTAAAATTCTCCGATTACCTAAAAAACTTCAAGGAATACATGAATATAGTTAAATACCAAGAATTGGAAAAATTATTTTAATACTTCAAAAAATCTAATTCTTCTCTTTTAATCCTATTTTTTTTATTGTTTTTTTTTATCCAAAAAATTTATAATCTTTGGTAGCGAGGGGCGGAGTCGAACCGCCGACCCCAGGCTTATGAGTCCTGTGCTCTAACCAACTGAGCTACCTCGCCATACGTTGATAATAATTTATAATGCCAAAAATAATTATTTCAATCATTTTGTAGAACTGGAAAAACAGGACTTAATTTCAAGAACAGTCTTTGATACTCTTGTTTTATACATTTATTTGCAATATAGATAATATCAGCTGACCTTGCTATCATTTGAGCTTCCTCATTTTGAATACCATATTGTAACCAAAGAACTTTTGTTTTAATTTTAACTGCTTGTTTAGCTACTAATGGTACTTCAGCAGATGGACGAAAAACATTTACTAAGTCTATCGGAATACTAATATTTTCCAATTTACCAACTACAGTTTCTCCATATATTTTTTTTCCTATTGAAGAAGGATTTACTGGTATTACTCGATAACCAAATTCTTGTAGATATTTCATAACAATAATTGAAGGTCTTCTTATTAAATTGGTTGGATTTTCTTCTTTAATAGAACTTACGCCGACCATAGCAATAGTTTTTGTAGAAGCAAGAATATTTTTAACTAATTGATTCTCTGTAGTTAGATGAACCATTTATTTATTTTTCCAGTTAGGAATCCTTTTTTCTAAAAAGGCTGAAATACCTTCTTTAGCGTCTAACGCCATCATATTTTCACACATCACTTTACTAGTATATTTGTATGCCGCTTGAAGTGGCATTTCTAATTGTTTATAAAAAGCCTTTTTACCTATTTTGACAATTTTATTTGATTTAGAGGCAATTTTTTCTGCCAACTTTAAAACTTCCTCTTCCAAATTAGAACTTTCAAAATGATCATTGATAAGACCAATTTCTTTTGCATATTCAGCATTTATTGGTTCACCAGTTAAAAGCATTTTCATTGCTTTTTTTCTATTTACATTCCTACTTAAAGCAACCATAGGAGTACTACAAAAAAGTCCTATATTAACACCTGGCGTAGCAAAAATTGCATCATTTGTACTTAAAGCCAGATCACAAGTAGCAACTAATTGACATCCTGCCGCAAAAGCAGCTCCGTGAACTTTAGCAATAACAGTTTTGTTATTTTGAACTATGTTCATCATTAGCACGGAACATAAATTAAATAACTTTTGATAATCCGCTTTTCCTTTTAGAGAATTAATTTCCTTTAAATTATGGCCTGCACTAAAACCTTTTCCAGTTCCTTCAATAATAATTACTTTTGTTTTTTCATCATCACTAAATTTTTTAAAACCTTCTATTAATGATTTTAGTGTCTTTAATGACAAAGCATTATAAGTATTTGGTTCATTAAGTTTTATGCGCGAAATGCCGTTGTTTGATGATTGAATAATAATATTAGATAATTCTTTCATTATCAATACTTACCAGTCCGGTAATACTGTGACAAGATTGTTATTTATTAAAATTACTTTATTTGAATGATATTTAAGAAAAATATCTATTGTTGCTTACTTAATTTGTTACCCGACCATATTCCTTTTTTAATTCCACCATCGGGATATGACAATGTTCCTTTGCCGTGTCGTTTGTTATTTTTCCATTCTCCCACATAAACTCTGCCATTTGCATATTCCATTGTTCCTGGTCCATTCATCTGATCTTTTGTCCATTCTCCAGTATATTTAACGAATAAACTTTTTTGTCTTTTGTTTTCTTGTGATTTTGAAGTAAAATTCATGGTTCCATATCCTTCTCTTGAATCCATGGACCATCCACCGTAGTAACTACCTCCATCTTCATAAGTATGTGATGCTTCTCCGTTTCGTTTAATCAATAAACCATTTTTCCAAATACCTTCTTCCAATGTTCCGTCGGCTTTTGTCCAAGATCCTTGTCCGTTCCTTTCACCATGTTTATAGAAACCAAAATATTTACCCCCATCTTTCAAAAAAAGATTTACTTCTCCATCAAGTTGTCCGTTTAACCATTTTCCAGTATTTTTTCTTCCGTCAGGAAATGTAAAGGTTCCCTCACCATTATATACACCCCTTGCAAATTGTCCTTCATATTTACCTCCTGTATGTCTAGTAAGTGTTCCTTGTCCTGCAAATGAATCTTTTACAAATTCTCCAACATATAGATCTCCATTATTAAATTGATAACTTCCATATCCTTCCGACTTTCCTTTTACGAATCCTCCTTTATATATTTCTCCATTTTCAAGTGTGTATGTTCCTTGTCCTGAAAATTGACCTCCCCAACTAAACTCTCCAACATATTTAGAACCATTTTTCGCAATTAAAATTCCATGACAATCTTTCCATTTTCTCAACATTTTTAATTTTGAAGAAAGAACACCTGATGTTAAAGAAAATCTTTTAACCTCAAGAGGACTTCCTTCACACTCAGGCAATGAACTATCTGTTTGAATTTTCTCTTTTTTGACTACTTTAGTTTCTTCTTTCTTCTTTTTTTTCTTATCTTTTTTAGAAATTCCTATTTCAAAACGTTCAACCAAATCTCCTTTTTCCCAAATACCGTGATCAACGTCTCCATTAACAAATGTATACGTTCCTAAACCGCTAAATGTGCCTTTTACAAATTTTCCAACATATGCATCTCCATTAATAAATTCGTAAGTTCCTTGCCCAGAAAACTTTCCTCCTTGAAATTCTCCAACATATTTAGAGC
>AZHR01000005.1 GCA_000504625.1 alpha proteobacterium SCGC AAA240-E13 | reverse complement strand
ATCATATTTAAAATATGACGTAGATGCAAAAATTAAAGTTACCGCATATGCGAACCAACAAATTAATCTCAGATTAAGTGAGCTCTTAATAACTATGGAAAATGCCGAACAAAAATTATTGAAATATAAGAAAGATAATAATTTAATTGATATTGGGGATATCAAAGTTTTGAAGACAGATCAAATCAAGTCGGTTTCAAAAAGAATCATAGATGCTAATAGAGAATTACAAAAAAAAGAAAATGATCTAACAGCTATTAAACTTGCAGAAGGTAATATCGATGAATTATTAGCCATCGCTGATTTAAGAAATAAAAAAGAGGTTGATGCTATAAGAACGAATATTAGTGCCACTGACAACAATATCGAAGCTTTACAAATTATTTATAAAGATGAACATCCCAAAGTAAAAAAAATGTTAAAGACAAAAGAAAATCTGGACAATAGACTCGAAGAAATTTTAAATGAAAATATTGCAGCGGCTGCATTTGAATTAGCTAATCTTAATAATTTTATTGCTGCAAGTGAGGAAGAATTAGATGGGGCAAAATTTGATTTACAAGACCTTGAAGAAAAAGATGCTGCTTTACAAAGATATGTAAGAGAAGTTAACATGACCAGTAAAATTTATGAAACTTTTTTACAAAGAATGAAAGAAACCAATGAAGTAAAAGAATTGCAATCTTCTAATGTAAAAATAATTCAAGCAGCGCTTTTACCTGGTGTACCGATATCTCCCAACGTTAAGAAAATAACATTCATGTTCTTTCTATTTTCTCTTATAGGATTATATGCTTTGTTGACTTATTTTGAGTTTAATAGAAATTCAGTGGTTGAGCCTTCAAATCTTGAAGCTTTGAATATTCCAATACTCGCAACACTGCCAAGTGTTACAAAACTAGACAAAGGATTTCACTTATCTCAAATATTTTTAGAAGATGTTAATGCTGAATTTTCAGAATCGATTAGAACTTTAAGAACCCTTTTGATAGCCAAATTTCAAAAGAAGAAATCATTATTGATAACATCAACCTATTCTGGCGAAGGAAAAACAACCATAGCTTTAAACACAGCTATTGCCTTTGCGAAAATTGGCAAGGTTCTTTTAATTGAAACCGATATTAGAAGACCTTCCGTATTAAGTTTAATCAATAAAGATGAAACAAAAAGACTAGGCTTTAGTGATATAATCCAAGGTGGAATTGGATTTAGTGATACTATCGTAAATATTCCAGGATCCGGGATAGATTTAATGGCCTCAGGATCAAGAAGATCTGATTTAACCGATTTGACAACTCCAGCGAAATTAAAAGAATTTTTTGATTTATTAAAAGAACTATATGATTATGTTATATTGGATACTCCGCCAATTCAACCGGTTAGTGATACCTTATTTATCAGCCAAGCAACTGATCATAATGTAATTATTGCAAGGTCAAGATTTACAAAATTAGCTGGAATTAAATCTGCAGTAAAAAAACTTAAAAATGTAAATGTAAATGTAGATGGTTTGGTATTTAATGATTTAGATACTTCAAAGGCTAGTTATTATGGATACTATCAATATGGTGGTTACTATAGAAAATACAAATCTTATAGTTAAACCTAGTAAAAAATCATGATTGGGTTAAATAATAATAATGGCTTTATTTGAAAAAATTTTTCAAAGAAACGATAAATTTTACATTCAATTTTATTTTGTTATCTTAGGAATTTCGTTATATTTATGTTCATTACTTTCCTATTATATAGGACAAGGAACATTTAAATTACCAGAAATTTATACAACGGCAGCAATTTCAATTGTAATTATTTTTTGGATTTCAGGATTAGTAAGATTTAAGGAATATAGATATATAATTGGAACAGTACAGTTTTTAAGACATGAATTTATTGTATTAATTCAAACATTCTCAATTTGTATTCTTCTAGCCGCATTATTTAAAATAACAGGGAACTATTCACGTATATGGTTTGTTACCACTGTTATTTTGTCATTTATAATCTTGATTTTATTAAAAGTTTTTTTTGATATAATTTATACTTCTCTAATAACTAGCAATACCATCCAAAGGAATATACTTCTTGTTGGTGATTCTTTAAATTGTCAAAATATAATTAAAAAATTTCCAAAAAAAAGAAGCAATTCAGTAATTAAATGTTTAATTACTACTGATAATATCGTGGAGAAAGATACTAATTATTATTTTGGACTACCACGATTTAATTTAAATGATGATTTTAACTATATTTTCAATCATCATTCAATTGGACAAGTATGGATAGTTTCGTCAATTAAAACTCAAACACATATAGAAAGCTTAGTTGATAAATTTTTAAATTTTTCAATTGATTGTCGTTTAATTTCACCTGAGTCAAAATTTAAATTTACTGTGGGATTAGACAATGAAGCGGGTTTTGATTTTTATAATATCTCATTTTCGCCATTTTATGGAACAAATTTATTAATTAAACATTTATTGGACAAATTACTTTCTGTGTTTTTTATAATACTTTCATTACCTATATTGCTTATAGCTTCCATGTTTATCCTTTTAGAAGATGGGTTTCCTGTTATTTATAAACAAAAAAGGAAGGGATGGGATGGAAAGCAGTTTACAATGTTTAAATTTCGTTCTATGAAAAAAGAAAAAAAATTAACAGATAAATCAGAAAGAAAAACTAAAGGTCCTTCGATGGTTCCCGTTGTAAAGGGAGATAAAAGGCTGTTAGGAGTGGGTGGAATCTTGAGAAGATTTAGCATCGATGAATTACCTCAATTTTTTAATGTTCTAATAGGTGATATGTCAATAGTTGGACCGAGACCCCACGCCAATCCCATTACAGAATATTATTCTAAGGACATTTTAAATTTTATGCAAAGACACAAATGTCCACCTGGTTTAACAGGGTGGGCACAAGTTAATGGGCTTAGAGGAACCTCACAACAAGAGGACATAATGGATAAACGTTTCCAATATGATTTGTACTATATTAAAAATTGGAGTTTAGTATTCGATGTTTACATTATGCTAAGAACTTTTTTTGTCGTACTTTTCTCAAAAGTTGATTAAAATAAAATGGTATGAACGTATATGCTATCGGAGATATTCATGGCTGCATAAGACAACTGGTTACTTTGCAAAATAAAATATTTAATTATACGAAATATAAGAAAGATGAAGATTTATTATTATACTTAGGGGATTATATTGATAGAGGTCTAAACTCAAAAGATGTAATTAATCATATACTTAAATTACAAAAAGATGGCATTAAATCTATTTTTTTAATGGGGAATCATGAGCAAGTCATGATTGATTTTTTATTCAATAAAGTAAATAATTTAAAATACTGGCTTAACCTTGGGGCGGATAAAACTTTTAAAAGTTATGACATAGAAGTTGCTGAGTTCATCAAAGAAGGATTCGAAGACAATAAAATAGATAAATTAAGGAATATTTTTTTAAGTAAGTTAACAAAGGATCATATTCATTTTTTTAACAATTTTAAATTATCTTATACTTTAAATGATTATTTGTTTGTTCATGCCGGTATAAATCCAGAAAAATCTTTGTCAGAACAATCTAGTACAGATTTTTTATGGTCAAGATCAGATCAATTTTTTGATAAAAATTTTAAGTATGAAAAAATAGTTATTCATGGACATACACCAGAAAAAGAGGTTATTGATTTTCCATATAGGATTAATGTTGATACAGGTTGTTTTTTCTCAGGAAAATTATCTTGTGTTTGTTTAAATGATAATAATAAAGAAAGAAAATTTGTTTATTCATAATTTTTACTATTTCTATGAATTATTTTTGCAAAAAGTCGTCCAGGGTATCCATCTTCGGTATTACTTTGAGAAATAATTTCAACTTTAGAATTATGACTTTGTATAAAATTATATAAAGCACGACATTCATGACCAATATATTCATCAAATATTGCAAAATAATCTTTACCAAGTTTATCTATTTCACACAAACAAAAAAGAGTTGATGAGTATAAATCAGCATCATAATGAACAACAAAATTTTTTAAATCCAAAAAATTCAATTTATTTAATAAAATTTTAGAAGTATTTTGAAATAAACCTTTTATAAAAACTACTCTTTGGTCATTAATTTTGGGTATTTGCCCCTGAACATCAAACTTTCCTTTGGGTAAAGTTCCCCAATTTTCTGGTAATCCTTCGAAAGAGTCTAAAGCAAAAAATTTAGATTGATTATTAATAAATTTTTTTGAAAAATAATTTATAGAGTGTCCTTCAAATACACCGAATTCTACAAATGTTATTATATTATCATGACCAATAGTTTTTACTACATCTTCCCATACCAACTCCTCACTCTGAAAAATTTTATATTTATTATTTTTAAAAATTTTTTTATGCATTGGATAAGCAGATAATCTTTCTAAAAGATCCAGACTCATTGATGTAGCAAATTTTTTTAATATTTTTTTAAACATTTATGTTCATTAAAATTAATGAAATCATTTTATTTGGAAAATTATATATTATTAAATTTAATTATTGAACTTATAAAACAAATAGTTAATTATTACGTTATCTTTTTTTAAGCCCGGAGGAATGTTTCTTTTTTTTGCTGCAAAAATTGTAGATTTATAATTGTCATCTTTTATGAGTATACGTCCACTATGATCTGACAATATATAAATTTCCAAATCTGGCCAAAATTCTTTTGTTCTCAAATTTTCTAAGAAAATATCTAAATAATAGACAACACATTCTCTTTCTAGATTATGATGAATAACCTTTTCTTCCATAGTTTGGAAATGGAACTGGAAAAATTTTCCTTTACTTGCTATATTTCCATTATAGTCACAGTTTTTATCCCATGCATAAGGTTTATGTGGTACTAAGAAATGAGCAAAGAAAAGATTAGCTTTTTCTATTTCTAAACTATTTTCAATTTCTTGCAGTCGATAAGGAAAAGTTGCCTTTTGAGCCAGTGGATCTAAAAAGCTATCAGCAATCTTTAATTGACGTCCAATTCTTAGGAGATATTTACCGACCATCGATAAACTACTTGTATAGGCTGATAAAGATCTAGATAAAAAATTGTTATTAAATCCCTTTAAGTACAAATTGTTTCGATCGAAAGGGTTATATTGATAACATTTAATAACCTTGTAATGTTTACAATAATCAAAAGAAAAAGACTGGAAGACAACAATATTATTATTATTTTTGTTATCAAAAAATTTATTTGTAAGAACTTCATTAACAATAAAATAATTTTTTGATTTTTTTATCATTGGATTTAATATACCTTTAGATCTAAGCTTTTCATAAGTTAATATAGTTTCTTCGTCGTAAATAAAATTTAATAACGAAGGTATAGATATTGCGGTTGCTTCAGAAATTGAACGCGCATTTGTGTAATAAGCAAATTGATATTTATCAAATAAAATTTTTATTTTTTTTTTAAATTCTAAACCAGAATGATGACTCGATTCTAAACTATTAATTCCAGACATTTCATCAAGAATGATGACTAATTTTTTGTTTTTATAATCTAAATTTTCATTAATATTTTTATTATTTTTTACGTTAATTTTTGGAAATGAGGAGATGTTCTTTCTATAATCTAGAATATTTACCATCAAAGTGGTAAGTAAAAAGACCAATAAAATTATTAATCCTTTCTTCTTTAAAAAAAATATAAATAAAAATATAATTAAATTTATAATAAAAATGCAAAATATTGCGATGACATTAACGTTGCTAATTCCAATCTCTAACCTTTCTATATATGGCAAAATATCCATTAATCCTAAATTTTGATCAATACAATGAACAGAAATTAAAGATAGGTAATAGGATAATAAGATATTACAAAATTGCTTATTTTTATTTAGTAAAACTTTGACGAAATAGAAATGTATTAAGCAAGGTATTAAAAAAAAAAATACAATTACAAAAGTAATTTCAATATAATTTAAATTTCCTCTAAAAACCCAAATTGGTATAAAACTAATTACCCCGATAAAATTATACAGTTTTAAGTTCATAAATATTTAATTTTCACTTTCCTACAGAAATATTTTATCAAATGTTTCTTTGAGTTGAGCTTTGTTCATAAAAGAGAAATATTGACCGTACTGATCTCCTTTAGAATTTTCTAGTGTAGAATCTTCAATAAAAAGGCTTTTTTCCTTTATAAACTTTTTAAAATGCCAACCTCGCAATAAAGGATCAAAAAAACTAAACCAAAGCCTATACAAAGTTTTAATATTTAATTCATTGTAATTTTTTAAGGTAAATTTAGGCATTTTAAATTTTTCTTTTGCTATAACCAAACCTTCATCTATTTTTTTGGACATAAAAAAGGAACTTATTCCAATATTGTTGTGTTTATTAATATGCCACAGCGATCCATCAGCTCCCTTTATTTCAGGCAAATATCCTGGATGAATATGAATAAATTTTTTATTAAGTTCCAAAATACTTTTTAAAATTTGTTTTCCTGTGTTAAAAAAAAAATCATGTTCAGATTTTTTGATTATATTTATTGAATTTTCACTATTAATATCTTGACTATTGGTTGCAATAATTTGGTTACATACATCATTAATGTTTTCAAATTTGTACATTTCCCTACAAAAATTTCTTGGAAAATTGAAATAATCTTCAATTTGATGAGCTAAAAACAAAAAATTTTTTTGTTTTAAAAATAATAATGGCCAATAATTATTCTTTTTAAAATGTATTCTTAAAGAAATAAAGTTTGGCAAAAAAGGTTTTTCCTTTAATAAAATTATATCTTTTAGTATGACGTTATTTAATTTAAGAATATTAATATAACAGCGGCTTATGGGGTTTTCGTCCATAATAATTCCTATACTCACTGAAACCTCCCATCCATTTTTTTTTAACTTTTATAAAATGTACTTTAAATAAAAAAATACTTTTCTATATATTTTTGAATATTTTCATTTTCAGAAATAATATTCTTTTTATTAAACTTATTTGTTTTTTCCTTTAATTCATTAACTAACTTATCTAATTCATTTACCTCATAAGTTTTTCCAATAATATTTCTTAAATATATTTCAATTGGCACTTGAGTAAAGTCAGTATAATTTTTGTTTAAAATTTTTTTTGGTGTATTAATAAGTAATGCTCTTCGTTTTGTCAAAATAGCAAATTCTATAAATATACCCGACCAATCGGAAACTAAATATTTATAATCATTAAGATTAATTGCATTTGCTATATTATATTTAATGTTTAATTTTTTTAAATCTGACAAACTAACTTCGCCCTTTATTAAGGACATTGGATGGGGTCTTAATTCATAATTAATACTATTTTTTGACAATAGTTCACTTAAAGTAATATGACAATTCAATCTATAAAAATTACTTTTCCAAGAAGGCGCTATCAATAAATCTAAATCACCATTATATTTATTTTTTACCTTATTGTTTAAAAATAAGTACCTTCCTTTAAAAACTTTACTTTTTAAATTTTTCTTGATTATTATTTCCTTCATTTCTTTAAACTGAAAAGTATTAACAGCCTGCACCGCATCAAAGGCATCAAAGGCGTTTGAATTATAAATCATCGTCAAACTAACCGGCGAATGCTGCAAGTAGATATATTTACATTTTGAAAACTTTGATTTTGTAAAAATACTTTGATTTAGATCGGGTGTCGATGAATACAAATATTTTAATCTAAGAGTTAAAAAAATCAAATTTCTAAAAAATTTGGTGTGAAAAGTGTAGGAAATAATTTTATTTTCATTCTCAAAATTTAATTCTTCAAAACTTAACACTAAAACTTTTTGTTTTTTCGATTTGTTAAAAATATAAGGCTTTAGGTATTCAAAATAAAATTTATTTTCACAAAAAAAACCAACACAAAAATCAGATTCTCTTCTCTTAAGACGATAGTAATTAAAAACATCTTCAAAAATCTTTATCAATATAACCTCTTTGATAGTACTTTTTGTAGTTTAAATAGTCTGAATAATCATCAAACTCATACCATTTGTCATTTGTTTTTATGCAATCAATCTTAAATTTGTTTTTAATTAATTCATTTAAAAAAGTTGTTAAATGTAACTGGTCTTTAGCTTTAATCTTATCATAAAAATTAAGTACTTTTTTTCTTTGTGATTGAGGTATGAATGTTATGCCCATAAATTGATATTTTACTTCACTTAACTTTTTGATTTTTTGGCTAATAGAAGTTAACTGTATTGAATTGTTGATAAACAAAGACTCTGCATCATTGTAAGGATTCTTATTCCTAATTTTCCAAATTTTTTTCCAGTTTGACAAAACTGTTATTGTAATATTTTTTTTATTAGATTTAATAATTTTATTAATTATTTTATGTGAAAAAATTATATCTGTATAAGCAAAAATAATATCAGAATTATATTTTTTCAAAGCAAATATTAAAGAGTATAGCATTTCCTTAGAATTATATTTTTTATTTAAAATAAATTTTATATTTTTATAATTTTTTAACTTATTTTTTATTAGATCGGGTTTAAATCCTAGTACGACAGTAATATCTTTAATTTTTGTTTTCAAAATTTCATTAATAGAATTTTCTATGAGTGTTTTTTTATTGATTTCCAATAAACATTTATTTTTATTAATTTTCTTAAATATTCTTTGGCTTTTACCAGCAGCAAGAAGAACAAATTTCATCTAATTTTAAAATGTGAAAAAACAATTTTATTTATTTCCTTTTGGGAAATATTTCGTCTTTCTGGATGGAACATAAAATTTAAAATGTTGTATTTATTCGATTTAGCAATTTCTATGGAATTATCCGAGCATCTAGCAATTAAATTAAAATGTTCTGGCAATCGGCTTACGGCATAATTATGATAAGAGTTAACTTTTAGTATTTTAATTTTAGATCCAAAGAATTTATTGTTTATTTTTAATAAATGAGTCGATCTTACGTGATTGGTTGTTTTGGAAATTTTACAGTTAAAAAACTTTGCAACAAATTGAAAGCCTCTACAAACTGCCAGTATTGGAATTTTATTTTTTATAGTTAATTTTAAAATTTCTTTCTCATGATTATCTCTTATTAAATTTTCTTTTAATTTAACTATATTATAAAGATCATTTCCTCCAGACAATATTAATCCTTTGGGTTTAAAAGCTAATAATTTTTTTTTATTATTTATATTAGAATTTATTGGTATTAAATTTACTTTTTTTCTACTAAAAAATTTGAACCAATTATCCTCAAGTAACCAATTTATTTGGTTATGTTTGTCAATAAATATTTTTTGAGTAATTAAAATATTATGCATTTATTAGTTTAGAATTTTATAATATTTTTGCTTACAGTTTATCTCTATAGAGTTGCTAGATAATACTAATTTGAACTCCTTTGATCCCATTCCAATTATTGCTGGAATACCTAACTCCAGACATCGAATAGACATATGAGAATTTGAACCACCGTATTCGGTCATTAAACCTTTAATATTATGTGAAAAAATAAAGTCATATCCCGGATCTGCATTTTCTAGGAGAACAATTTTATTACTTAAAATGCTATAATCTTTTATTTTTTTCATATGAATGGTTTCACCGTGGGTTACTTTAGTTGTAATATAGTTACCTATCTTCGATCTTTGCTCTTGAAAGTATAAATTATTAACATTTGATATAAATTCTGGAAATTCAATTAAATTTAGAGTTTTAGAATTTTTTTTATTTTGTTTAATTTCATTTTTAAGAATTGTTTTTAATTTTTCTATATCTACATGACTATAATAGCTCAAAAGATTTCTTATTGAAATATATTGAAGATCTTCACGAGAAATTTTTACCTCTTTAGAAAATTTTAACAAGTTTTTAAAAATTTCATCGATAGATTTAGTAAATATAAGCTTTGCGTATTCTCTAAAATTTATCGAATCACGCGCAAATTTGAAAAATATATTACAATCAAATTGGAGATTATGATAAAAAAAAGTTTGATTAATTTTTTTTATTTGTTCTTTTGTAATATTGAATTTTTTTGTAGTCTTTAATATTCTTTTTGATTTTTTTGAGAAATATTTATTAAAATTTTCATAATAATTTTTAGATGTAATTGAATATGTTGATGGTCTCAAATGACCATATGTTTTTAAAAATTTTTTTTTCTTATTTATATTGTTAATATCTTGATAAGAAAAATTCATTTTTTTAGTAACTGTAAAAATTGATTCATAAAAATTCTCTAAGTCATTTTCATTTAATATTTTATTTGCTACCAATGATCTTAAAATTTTTGTTGCTATAAAAGCACACCTTGCTATTCCCGCAAAGGGCAATGTACCTAGTTTTTTGCAGTCTTTTATGAAAAAATAAGTTTTTTGTATTTCGCTAATCTTACTCTTATTTAATACCTCAATTTTATCCTCTAATTTTTTAATTTTAATTAATTCTTCTTTTAAAACCAAAGAATTTTTTTTAACGATATTATTTGTTATCTTCCTTAGTTTACCTAAATAAATGCTTGCTTCTTTCTTTGATAAAAACTTAAGTAACCTTTTTTTTGAATTTACATCGTAGCAAGTTTCAATTATATCAAACTCAATTTTATCCTGTAAATTTGGTTTTCGTCTTATTTCATTTAAATAATAATTTATTGATTTTTCTTGAATCTTTAAAGGCAACTTTGCTGGTAGAAAAGAATTAAAATCTACTCTTAAATCTATGTAAGGAGATCCTCCTAAATTTAACATTAAAGGGTTGGGTCGAACATCCTTGTACCCATAATTACTTCTTTGTTCTGCCCAAACTTCATCGGTAATTAGTTCACTATAGAGACCGGAACTTAAGGGTGAAGGTTTAACACCAATCATTTCTGCAGGATTCCAGTCCGGCATATTGGCAAAATATGTTGTTTTTCCAGCAAGACCTGGAATTTTTTGTTTAATTTTTTTAATTTTTTTGCTTATATTTACAAGGGCTTCCTTAATTTTATTCTCATTTATCTTTCCAATAAATTTTAAAGGTCTGCACTGGAAAATATAAAATATGTCATTTTTAATACAAAATTCAATGTCAAGTCTGTCATTGGAAAAAATTTTTTCTATTTTTTTTACAGTTTTTAATTTTTTTGAAAAAATTTTCGCGCTTTTAATATTATCACGATTGATAATTAAAGTTCTCATAGATGGATTTAATTTTCCGGAGGTAACTAAATCTGTGTGGCCAGATTTATCAAAATTAATAAAATAATATGGAGCATTATTATTAATATTTTTTGTAAATATTACTCCTGAAAATTTAGGTTTAGAGATGAATTCTTGTACAAGAATTTGATCATTGTAATTTTTAAAATCTTCGACAACAAGATCGATATATTTAAAAATTGTTTCTTTATTTACTTTTAAATTATTAAAAGATTTGTATTTTCCGGCATACGATTGTCTAATATTATCTTCTTGTAAAGAAGAAGATCTGATTATAATTCTCTTTTTTTTAAATTTTTTATTAATTTTTCGAAAAATTAAATTTTTATTTTTGTAATATTTTTTTTTTGTAAAATAAATAAATTCCGGTATTTTAAAGTTTAATTTTTTCCCGAAATATTTCAAAAAATTCAAACTTTCAGCCTTAGTATAATTTTTTTTAAATGAATGTATCATTAAAAATGTTTAAAGTTTTTTAAGACCTAATAATTTAGTCAATTTTTGATCAGTTTTTTTACCATAAAAGTAAGCCATTAATAGCAAAATTATAAAAGTAAATAAAATTAAAAATTTGTTGTAAAATTCAGTTAAAACATAAATACAAGCAAGCATTAATCCAATAGTTAAATATAAAATTCTATAATGTTTTTTATTATAGTATTTATTTAATAATATTTTAGAAAAATACAAACTAGCTAAAGTATTTAAAAATATCCATAAAACACTAAAGTCACCAATTGCTATATTGCCAGGAAGTTTTATTAACTCATTTTCACTCCCATTTTTGGGATAAATATCTGCAGTTAAATGCAAAGCGAGTCCTAAAAATAATCCAATAATTAGAGTAACAGTATTGCTGTTTGGCTTATGTTTTTTCTTAACATAATAATAATAAAATAAGTAAGGAACTAAAATACTGTGCGTTAGTATAGATCTGTGTCCAATAAAGTTTTGAAAAAAGCTTATATTAAGGTAATCAAATTCAGGATATATCAACCCGATAATAGATGCATTAAATAATATTCCAATAAATATAAAATCTATTTTCCGCCATGACATAATTTATTTAGATTCAGTATAACAATTTTCTACGTAAAATAGTACTAAGGTAGTACTTTGTGAAAAGTCAGTTTGACGAGATTCCAACAATTATTTAGAATCTCGCATAGGTTTAAAAAGTAGAATGGTTAAGTTTATTTTTTTTTAGTTTAACAATCATCAATCCTTAGGATGTTTATCATTTTTTTTTGTCTTTGAAAAAAAAGATTTAATTTTTGACCAATACACTGATATTGCTGCTCCAGCTGCAGCTATTCCAGCCACCAAAGCTGACAACAACATACTTCCTGTACCAGGATCGATATAAGCGTATGCACTGGATTGAGTAAAAATTTCTACTAATAAGATTAAATTTAAAAATAAAATAATTTTTTTCATTAGTTTTATTCTACAAAACATTTACCACAAAAATACTTTAATATCTAATTATTAATTAAAATGGGATTGTTGATTATTATATTATAACATCTAACAAAGATATTATTTTACCATATTGACTTTTATAATATTAAGAAAAATATCCCAAACACTTTTGTTTTACTTTTTATTATATAAAATATTTCATATTTATTTTAAAAAAAAGGAAATTTATTTATTCTTAATTCTTTTTTCTAAAAATAAAATCAGCTCCCAAAATTTCACCTTTTTCATTTAAGCCTGGAGGGTAAACAAAACCCTTTAATTCAAAATTGAACGATTTAAGATGAGTGAATGTGTCAATTGGATTGGCCTGTTTTTCATAAAAATTAGCCGTAAAATCACCCTCTACAATGACAGTGTTAATAACTTTAAGCAAACTCTTTGCTCCTTTAAAAACTTCAATTTCAAATCCTTGAGTGTCACTTTTGAGTAAAATTTTTTTGTTTTTTAAATTAAAATTTTTAAAATAATTATCTAACGTTATAACGGGAGTTCTAATCTTTTTTTGAAGTGACAAATCAACTTTTGTAAATTCTGATCCTACTTTCTCTCCAATTTTAGACAATTTTAGAAACGAGCTTGAAGGATGATGTAGTTTATGAATATTTAATTCCAAAAAACCATTGCGTGCTCCAACCCCTTTTAAAACTGATATAAATCTATTTTTAAATTTTTTTTTAATTTTTTTTAAATCATCTCGATTTAATGGATTAGCTTCAAATGCATATATCTTAGCATAAGGAAATGTATTTAAAAAAAATTTGGATAAATTACCATTGTTGGCACCAACATCAATTATTAGATCAAAATTTTCGTGTTTTAATCCGTAAAAATTCCGATTAAATTTAATTACATTATAGCCAAAAAAATTAAATATTTTTTTTGCAAAGGTATTAATCATATACAACTTTATTTCATTATTTCTTTTTAATCGATCCCATATTTATTTTTATAATCAACTTTTAATGATTTATTTTGTTTTTCTTTTCTTATAAGGCAGTTTTCAATTACAAGAATATCCATTTCTGTTCCCATAAAACATTTAAAAGCATCTTCTGGTGTATTCACAATAGGTTCACCTCTTACATTAAATGAAGTATTGACAATAACTGGGCATCCTGTTTTCTTTTTAAACTCAGATATTAATTTATAATATTTGGGATTTGTTTCCCTATGAACAGTTTGTACTCTGGCAGAATAATCGACATGGGTAACTGCCGGTATGTCAGATCTTGTGATATTTAACTTATCAATGCCAAAAAGAGCTTTTTCTTTTTCAGTCATCATTCGACGTTTTTCCTTAACTACATCAGAGACAAGAAGCATATAGGGACTATCACAATTTAGATCAAACCAAGTTGGTAAGTCTTCTCTAATTACTGATGGGGCAAAAGGTCTGAAACTTTCTCTAAATTTAACTTTCAGGTTTAAAGTTTTCTGCATATTTTTTGACCTTGCGTCACCTAAAATTGATCTACAGCCTAAGGCACGGGGTCCGAATTCCATTCTTCCCTGAAACCAACCTACTGCTTTACCATTACTTAATTCTAAAGCAGTTTTTTCAATCAGTTGTTCGTCATCTAATACTTCAAAATTTGCTCCTATTTCTTTTAATTTTTTTTCAACTTCATCTTGTGAGTACTCAGGTCCTAAATATGAACCATTCATACTGTCTTTACTATTAACAGTTCTATTCTTTTTAAGTTCAATATACCAGAGTCCTAGCGCAGCTCCCAGTGAACCTCCTGCATCACCAGCCGCAGGCTGGATCCAAATATTTTCAAATTTACCGTTTCGCAATATCTTTCCGTTAGCTACACAATTTAGAGCAACACCTCCAGCTAAACATAAATTTTTTATCTTGTACTCTTCTGCTAATGAATTTGTTATTTTTAACATAACATCTTCGGTGACCTCTTGAATAGAAGATGCAACATCCATATGAAATTGAGTTAATTTTTCCTTTTCAGGATTTCTAACTTTATTCCCAAAAAGTTTTGAAAATCTTTCACTGGTCATTTTTAAACCAGTAGAATATTCAAAATATGATTGATCTAGTTTAAAAGATCCATCATCTTTAATATCAATTAAATTATCTGTAATTAATTTTTTGTATTTAGGCTCACCATATGGTGCTAAACCCATTAACTTATATTCTCCACTATTAACTTTGAAACCTGTGTAATAAGTAAAAGCAGAATATAAAAGTCCTAGGGAATGAGGAAATTGAATTTCTTTGATAATTTCTAATTCATTTTCTTTTCCTATAGCAGCAGTAGTAGTTCCCCATTCTCCTACTCCATCAGCAGTTACTATTATGGCTTCTTTAAATGGCGAAGGATAAAAAGCACTTGCTGCATGGCTCAAATGATGTTGAGAAAAATATATTTTATTTATATCATTAAAATTTTCATCATGTCTTTTTAGTTCATTGAAAATTAGTTTTTTCTGAAATAATTTTTCTTTAATCCACACAGGTATTGACATACAAAAAGATTTAAATCCTTTAGGCGCAAAGGCGACATAAGTTTCGAGCAATCTTTCAAATTTTAGAAATGGTTTTTCATAAAAAACAATATAATCGATCTGATGTAATTTTAATTTAGAAAAACTTAAAACAAATTTTATTGCATGAAAGGGATAATCTGAATCATGTTTTTTTCTAGTAAACCTTTCTTCTTGAGCTGCTGCAATTATTTTACCATCTATAACAATGGCTGCTGCACTATCATGATAAAATGCGGAAATGCCCAATATTGCAGTCACTTTAAAATATTGTATAAATAAAAGGAGCTATGGCTGACCCTTGACTAAGAATAATTAGTCCTCCAAATAATGCCAAAACTATTATAATTGGAATAAGCCAATATTTTTTTCTAACTTTTAAAAATTGCCAAAATTCTTTTAAAAATTCCATAATTAAAATTGTTTTTTCATTGTACTTTGTTTTTTATCAGGTTTTTTCCAATAAGTTGTTTTACTTTTTAATTTACGAGTTTCTAATAAATCTTTACCACATAAACGCATAAAAATACCTATCGGTGTTACAACTACGAAATATACCACACCCATTACAATAGGAGAAATAATAGAACCTAAAAACATTCCAAACTTAAACCAAAGTTTGTTAAGTGGATATAATAATTGAGAATTAAAAATACTCAAAATTAAAAAGAGAATTGATAAAATCAGTGACCATAACCTAAAATCTTCTCCAGATTTTAAAGGCCATAAAGCAATTATTAAAAATACTACAAAAAACATCAAACCAAAGCTTCTGTTTGAAGAAATTTTTATTTTCGTTTTAGATGTCATAAAAAACTAGACTGAATTCTTCTATACAACTATATGTAGTAAATATTTATTTGTAAATTCCATATAATGTATAATTTTAGTTAAAAAAAACAACCTATAAGTTAATTTTTTTGTTAATCTTATTTCAATTTTATTTTGTAAAGGTAATATAAGTTGTACAGAGGTAGATAATGTTAATTGATTGTATATGTGGTGAAAGTAAGTTCGCAATTAATGCTGAGCAGATAGGGTTTGATGGGAGATTAGTAAAGTGTGGTAAGTGTGGCAAAGAATGGTTTCAAGAATCAAAGCAAAACGTTATTGAAAAAAAATTAATCGATCTCGATCAATCTCTGCATTCCCAAGAAATTAAAATTGCTAACGAGAGAAATTATTTTAGTGATAACATTTCATCTCTCGAAAAAGAATTAGAAGCAAAAGATAAAGAAATTGAAAATCAAAAAAGACTTGAACAAAGATTGGCATTATTTGAGTCAAG
The DNA here is from genome assembly GCA_000504625.1 of alpha proteobacterium SCGC AAA240-E13. Taxonomy (GTDB): domain Bacteria; phylum Pseudomonadota; class Alphaproteobacteria; order Pelagibacterales; family Pelagibacteraceae; genus AAA240-E13. Next base: position 61,989 of record AZHR01000005.1, on the reverse strand, counting down.
AGTTAAGGACAATGAGTCGGAAACTTCGAGACAAAAAACACATAATGAAAGAATTAGCGTTTTACAAAAAGAACTTGAAAAAAAGACCTTAGATTTATTTATTAAAAATACATCTTTAGAAAAAAGAACTATTGTACTTCAGGAGCAGTTATCACAAAAAAGTTTAGGTGATCGACTATCTTCTTTGGAGGAAGTCTTAATTAAGAAAGTAGTTGGAGGAAAAATCATCAACACATCAAAACCAATAGAAGTGTTTGATCAAGCCAGTGAGCAAAAAAATTCAAATGGTCAACAAAGTTCAGATTCAATAGAAGAACCTAAGCCTTTTGAAATAGATGAAATAAAAAAGGTAACCGAAGATCAAGAAGCTCAATCTGATGAAAAACAAAGAACATATTCTGATGAAAAACAAAGAACATATAAAGATATTCATGAAGACGAAGATGACACTTCAAGAATCGGTAGATCAGGAGATCCATCAAGAAGAAAGAAAGTCTAAAAAATTCATATTAAAAATACAATATATATAAAATACTAAGGGATTTTGTATACAACTTTTAGTTGTAAATTTGCAAAATAAAAGTAATGTTTAATTCAGACTATGAATATTCAATATCCTGTATCAGAAATACTGAAATGTGTGCAGGATATTAATGAACCAGAAAAAAAAAATTACAAAAATGAAAATAAAACATTTATACTAAATTATACGGACAACATGAAAAAAATAACAAAAGAAACACAAGGTACTTTTGGAGAGACTATTGAAATAGAAGAAATGGTAGAAGACGAAACTGAATTTGATAATGCCGAGCCATTTGAAATAGACGAGATTAGAAAAATAGAAGATTCGGAAATAAAAAAAGATAATTCAGTAAAGAGAGATATATTAATATTAAAAAATGAATTTGTTGATAAACCTACTGCTCAAACTACAAATAGCAATCAAGAGGATTTAAATCTTAAAAAAATTTCAGAACTTAATGAACAGATATCTAAACTTAATGAACGTAATACTCTGTTGGAGAATGATTTAAATCAAATTTCAAAAGCTTTAAGTCAACAAACAGGGGATAAAGAATTTCAAACAAAATTGGAATTTTTATATAAACAGCAAAACATTATTAAAGATTATGAAAATCAAATTACAAAACTTAAGGAACAAAACCATTTATTAGAACAAAAATTTGAATTACCACCTAGCTGGTTAACGGGGGATTTAATATATAACAATATTCCTCAGCAAGAAGATTCAACCAAGCCTCCTGAATTATTAACTCATGAAGAATATAATGAAGAAACAAAAACAAAGTCGAAAATTATTTATGAACAACAAAACATTCTTAAAGGTTATCAAGATCAAATTTCAAAACTTAAAGAGGAAAATAACTTATTGCAGCAAAATATTGAAATAAAAAATAATCTCGTTCGTAATTCTGAACAAGCAGCAGAGCAGGGAAATGACAAAACTAAAATCGAAGATATGACTAGGAGAATTAAATATTATCAAGATGATAATCTGAGATTAAGCAACGAAGTAGTTAAATTATCAAGCAAATTAGAAAACACTAAGCATCAACTGGAACATTTTGAAAAAAATAAAGCCAAACTTATGTCTCAGTTGGTAAATTTAAATAATATAATTTCTGAAAATAATGTCATCGAAAATCCATTTAATACTATAATATCAAAAGTAGAAGATAAACCGGAAACAGATAAAAAAAATTCGAGCGAAAAACAAATATCTCAAGATCGATTTCAACAAACAATTATTCCTAAGAAAATAGAAAATATTGAAGGATTTAATCTTCAAACGGAAGAGATTTTTAAAAAAAAATAGAAAAAGTTAATTTGTGTTTTTAAAATAATTTTAGTTGTTCTTTTATATCTTTAAGTGCTTTGCTAAATCCGTCCATTGGAAGAGTTAAAGAAGTTGATTCATTATCTCCAGATATATAAAAAGTGATTTTCATTTTATTGAAATTTTCCATTGAATATTTGAGTATTCTGTTGCTCTTAAACACAGCTAAACAATCCGTGTCTTCACATTTCAAAAACGATCTTGTAAATTTTGTTTTGTCATCAAAACTTATTTTTAGACGTTTCTTTGTGTTTATTCTTTCAGCAGGGGGAGTTAAAATGTTTAAATTTTCTGTTACTTTAGAATTTATATTTTTTATGATTTTATAGACGATTAAAAATGTCTCATTTTGCTCTTCAATTTTTACTTTTCGAGCAATCTCACATTGCCTTTGTTGTTCATAATTTTTACAATAATAGGTCCAATAACCGGAACGTTCCGTTATAATCTGCTTTGTATCTGTCTCTGAAGCAATTACAAAAAAGTTCGATAATAGCAAAAAAAATAACCCAGCCTGAAAGCCTTTAAAGTATATGAATTTCATAATATTCTTTATACAACCATTAATTGAATTACAAATTTTTATTATATATAAAAATATTTTCAATTATTATACAAAGTATTACGGGAGATGAAGAAAGTTATTTTTATCATAATTACCACCCTTTTTTTGAATGGGTGTTTTCAGGTTTTAGCGCTTGTGGGACCTGCTGCTACAGGTGTAACTGGTGGAAATATTTATCAGTCAGCCATTTCCTACACTCTTAGTTATGGAGTTAAAAAAGCAACAGGCAAGACAATTATTGAGAACATTATAGATTCTTCAAACAAAAAAATTGAAGATAAAGAAAAAATGGTAGAAAACCGAAAAAAAAATGTCTTGGTAAATTCTTTGTATCCTAGCACTTTCAAGTCAATTATGCTTGCTTACTAAGTGCTAGAATTAATTTCATGAAGATAATAGAAGATCTAAAAGTAAAAATATTCTCCGACGGAGCAGATAAGAAAGATATGCTAGAAATGAATAGTAAAACTTTCATTAAAGGCTTAACGACCAATCCTAGTTTAATGAAGAAAGCAGGTATTAAAGACTATAAAACATTTGCAAAAGATATTCTTTTAACAATAAAGGAAAAACCAATATCTTTTGAAGTTTTCTCAGATGATTTTGAGAACATGGAAAAACAAGCGATGGAAATTACAAGTTGGGCTGATAACGTTTATGTAAAAATTCCTATAACAAACACAAAAAAAGAAAGTTCCAGAGAATTAATTAAAAGTTTAGCTAAAAAAAAAGTTAAATTAAATATAACTGCGATAATGACTTTGGATCAGGTTAAAATAGTACTGTCGGTACTTGATAATAAAGTTCCGAGTATTATATCCATATTTGCTGGAAGAATAGCTGATACTGGTATAGATCCTGTTCCACTAATGAAAGAATGTGTAAAAGAAATGAAAATTAATTCTAAATCCGAATTACTTTGGGCAAGTCCTAGGGAATTGCTTAATATAATTCAGGCTGATCAGATAGGTTGTCATATTATAACAGTGACCAAAGATATAATTAAGAAATTACAATTTCTCAATTTTAATTTAGAAGATTATTCATTAGATACCGTTAAAATGTTTTATAAAGATGCTGTAGATGCGGGTTTTAAAATTAATTGAATAACTAAAAGCGTGTTTAAAAAAATTTTAGTAACAGGTTGTGCTGGCTTTGTAGGTAGCAACTTGGTTGACATATTGCTTACTCAGAAATGTCATATAATTGGTATAGATAATTTAAAAACTGGTCAAAAAGCATTTTTAAAATCCGCACTTAAAAATAAAAATTTTCAATTTTTTAAGTGTGATTTATTAAATCTAAATAAAATAAAAAAAATTTTCAAAGGATCAGAAATAGTTTTCCATTTGGCTGCTAACGCGGATGTTAGATATGGTTATAAAAATCCTTATAGAGACTTGGAACAAAACACGATAACTACATTCAATGTATTAGAAGCAATGAGAAAAAATAATATAAATAAAATTGTTTTTTGTTCTACAGGTTCAGCTTATGGAGAACCAAAAAATTTTCCAACTCCCGAGAATGACGATTTTCCAATACAAACATCGTTTTACGGAGCTTCAAAAGTAGCAGGAGAATCTTTTATCGAAGCATATTGTGAAGCTTTTAATTTTAAAAGTTGGATATTTCGTTTTGTATCTATATTAGGCAACAGATATACGCATGGTCATGTTTACGATTTTTGTAATCAATTATTTAAAAACCCAGCTTGCTTGAAAGTCCTAGGAGATGGAAATCAAAGAAAATCTTATCTGCATGTTAACGATTGTATTAGTGCTATGCTTATTGCAATAAAAAAATCAAAGAACAAAATAAATATTTTTAATCTTGGTACAAACGAATATGTTAATGTAAAGCAATCAATAGGTGTGATTTGTAAACAATTAAAAGTTAAACCTAGGGTTTCTTTTACTGGTGGTAAAAGAGGCTGGATTGGAGATAGTCCGTTTATATTTCTAAGCACTAAAAAAATTAGATCACTGGGATGGAAACCAAAATTTACAATAAAAAAAAGCATAGAAAAAACCGTTAAATACCTTAAAAATAATAAATGGGTATTTAAAAAGAGAAAATGAAAATTTTTGTTCAAGGTTTATGGCATTGTGGATGTGTAGTTTCATCATGCTTATCTTCTTTAAAACACAATGTTGTTGCTTACGATGATAATAAAAAAATAATTAGTAATCTTAAGAAAAATATTACTCCAATATTTGAACCAAAGTTAAAAGATTTAATTAAAAAATCAATAAAAGATGGAAAATTATCTTTTGCAAATAATTTAGAAAAATTAAATACGTCAAATATTATATGGTTTACTTATGACACTCCAGTCAACGAATACGATCAAGCAGATACAAAATATGTTCTAGATAGAATTAAAAATACATTAAAAAAACTAAATTCTAATAAATGTGTAATTATTTCTTCTCAATTACCAGTGGGATCAATAAAGTTACTAGAAAATTATTCAAATAATGTTTTAAAAAAAAAATTTTATTTTTTCTGCAGTCCAGAAAATTTAAGACTTGGAAATTCGATATCATCCTTTTTACATGCTGATAGAATAATTATTGGTTATAGAGACATTAGATCTAAAAAAAAAATTAGTAGTTTTTTAAAAACAATAAATACAAATTTAATATGGATGAAAATTGAATCCGCTGAAATTACTAAACATGCAATAAATTCGTTTTTGGCTTCATCAATATCTTTCATTAACGAAATATCTTCAATTTGCGAATATACCAATGCTGATGCAAAAGAAGTTGAAGAGGGTTTAAAATCTGAAACAAGAATTGGTAGAAAAGCATTTTTATCTCCAGGAGTTCCTTTTGCGGGTGGTACTCTGGGAAGAGATGTAAATTATTTGAACGAAATTTCAAAAATAAAAAAATTAAATACAAAACTACTGTCTTCAATAAAAGCAAGTAACGAAAATCATAAACAATGGATTTATAACCACCTGAAATATTTAATTTTAAACAAAAAAATTAAAAGAGTTACAATTTGGGGTTTAGCTTATACTGAAAATACAGATACTCTCAGGAGATCTTTTGCAATAGAAATTTCTAATTGGTTAAAACAATACGGTATTAAAGTTGGCGGATTTGATAGTAATATAAAAAAATTTTCTTCTAAAATTAGTAATATAATTCAACAATTACCTTCTCCTACTTCAGTGATTAGCAATGTTGATGTATTAATCATATTGGGAAAATCAAAAGAATTTTTAAAAATATCACAAAACACAATGCAAAGACTAAATAAAAAACTTGTTATAATTGACCCAAATTATTTCTGCAATCATTTTGAAAAAATTTACAAAAATAAATATATTTACGTTGGTAAAGCAAGCGCGTCATTATCGGATACTAGTTCAACTATGAAATTTGATTATAATTTAAAAAATCAAGTAGTAGTGGTTACAGGAGCAAGTAAAGGACTAGGTTATGAAATTGCAAAGTATTTTTTGAAATATGGTTCAAATCTAGTGATTTGTTCTAGAAATTATATTCAAATAAAAAAAGCGTATGAAAAATTAAATAAAATTAAGAAAAAAAATCAAAAAATATTTTACTCAGTGACCGATGTATCATCTTTTGATCAAGTAAAAAAGTTAATTAATATGACAATCAATAAATTTAAACAAATTGATGTGCTAGTTAATAATGCAGGTATTTATGGTCCAAAAGGTTACATTGAAAAAGTTGACTGGAATGAATGGATTAAAGCCATTCAGATAAATTTGTTTGGTTCCATATTGTTATGTAGAGCTGTAATGCCCTATTTTAAAAAAAAAAATAAAGGTAAAATTATTCAATTATCTGGTGGTGGAGCTACTAGCCCACTGCCATTCATTAGTAGTTATGCAGTATCTAAAGCTGCCATAGTAAGATTTGTTGAAAATTTATCTGAAGAAGTAAAAAACTATAATATCGATATTAATGCCATAGCGCCTGGTCCGTTAAATACGGGAATGCTTAATGAAGTTTTAAAAGCTGGACCACGAAAAGTTGGAAAAGAATTTTATAAAAAATCATTAAAACAAAAAGAAACTGGTGGAACTCCTTTTAGTAAAGTTTGTGAACTAATTTTGTTTTTAGGCTCAAGATATAGTGATGGCATCAGCGGTAAATTAATAAGTGCAGTGTGGGATGATTGGAAGAATTGGATAAATTATAAACAATTATTACAAAATAGTGATGCTTATACTTTAAGAAGAATTGTTGGTAAGGAAAGAGGATTTGAATGGGGAGACAAATAAATTTTAATATAGGTATAATTGGGTGCGGCTTAATAGGTTATAAAAGAGCAAAATCATTGGGTTCCAAAGGTAAATTAGTAGCGTGTGCTGATCCAGATATAAATCAAGCAAGGAGAATAGTACGCAATAATAAAATAAAAATATTTACTAACTGGAAGAAATTATTAGAAATAAAAGAAATTGATATTGTAATTATTTCAACTCCACACAACCAATTAAAAAAAATACTTTTAGAAGCTTATAAAAAAAATAAACATATTTTGGTAGAAAAACCTGCCACCAAAAATTTAAATGAAATAAAAAAAATAATTTCTAAAGTTAAAGGAAATAAAATTAAAATAAGAATAGGTTATAATCACCGATATCATCCCTCTATAATTAAAGCTCAAGAACTAATTAATAATGGTGCAATTGGAAAAGTTATGTATTTAAGAGCAAGATATGGACATGGTGGTAGGTTAGGATATGAAAAAGAATGGAGAGGCAAATTATCTATATCTGGTGGGGGAGAATTGATTGATCAAGGATCACATTTAATTGATCTTTCGAGGTTATTTTTAGGCGAATTTAGTAAAGTAAATGGATTCATAAATACATATTTTTGGAAAATATCAGTTGAAGACAATGCCTTCTTAATATTAAAGACTCGTAGTAATAAAGTTGCTTTTTTGCATGCTTCATGGACGGAATGGAAAAATATGTTTTCGTTTGAAATCTTTGGCACTCTTGGAAAATTAGATATCAATGGTCTTGGAGGTAGCTATGGTAAAGAACAGTTAACTCTTTATAAAATGTCAAAAAAAATGGGAATTCCAAAACAAAAAGTGTGGAAATTTAAATCACGAGATATGTCTTGGAAAAATGAGATAAATGAATTCTACAAAGACATATCTTACAACAGAAAACCCAAGGTAAACTTAATTGATGCCTATCAAACACTTAAAATAATTAATAAGATTTATAAAAATTAAAAATATGATTATTGCACGTAGTCCTTTGAGAATTACACTAGGTGGTGGAGGAACTGACTTACCTTCTTTTTACAAAAAAAAAGGAGGTTTTTTAATATCCGCTGCAATTAATAAATATGTTTATGTAAGCGTAATAAGACCTTTTGATAAAGGAATATTTTTAAAATATTCAAAAATTGAAGAAGTTGAAAAGACTTCACAGATTTTTCATCCTATTATACGTGAAGTACTTAAAATGCAAAAAATATCACCGCAAATAGAAATTACTTCTCTTACCGATATTCCCTCAGGAACAGGATTAGGTTCCTCAGGAAGTTTTACAACTGCTTTAGTTAAATCACTTTACGCTTTTAAGAAAAAACTTATTTTTCCAGAAAAACTAGCTGAGCTTGCTTGTCATATAGAAATTGAAAAACTCAAAGAACCTATTGGTAAGCAAGACCAATATATAGCTTCCTATGGAGGTGTTACGTGTTTTACATTTAAAAAAAATGGAAAAGTTATAGCTGAACCGCTGAAAATTTCTCATAACAAATTAACTGAATTAGAAGATAATCTTCTGTTATTTTTTACTGGCTTTTCAAGAAATGCAGGAAGTATTTTAAAAGAACAAGATAAAAAAACAAAAAAAAACGAAAGTAAAATGATAGATAATTTAAACTTTGTCAAAGAAATGGGATTAAAAAGCCGAAAATATTTAGAAGATGGTAGTTTAACAAAATTTGCACAATTAATGAATGAACATTGGGAATTTAAACAATCGCGGTCAAAAAATATGTCAAACAAAAATATTTCGAAATGGTACTATGATGGTCTAAAAAATGGAGCTATTGGAGGTAAATTAGTTGGAGCTGGCGGGGGTGGATTTTTAATGTTTTATGCGAATAATAAAGAAAAACTTAGAAAAAAAATGTTTCAAAATGGCTTAGAAGAAGTAAGATTTAATTTTGATTTTCAAGGTACACAAATAATATTATCATGACTTTGCCTGTAGCTATATTGGCAGGTGGCTTAGGAACAAGATTAGGACAAAAAACTTTAGGTAAAGCAAAAGCTTTAATCGATATTGCTGGGAAACCATTTATTTCAAGACAATTGAATTATCTTAGAGAACAAGGTATCGAGGATATAGTGATATGTACCGCACATTTGGGAAATCAAATAAAAGATTATATTGGCAATGGTTCAAAATATAATTTAAAAGTATCTTACTCTGATGACGGCGATCAATTGCTTGGTACTGGCGGTTCAATAAAAAAAGCGTGTCAAATTTTAGGAGAAAATTTTTTTATTTTATATGGAGATTCTTTTTTACCAATTGATTTTTCTGAAATTGAAAAAGCTTTTTTCCAGGAAAAAAAACCTGCTTTAATGACAGTTTTGAAAAATTTTGGTCAGTGGGATAAAAGCAATGCTTATTTTAAGGATAAATTTATTGAGTATAATAAAAAAAAGCCTCAAAAAAATATGAACTATATAGACTATGGTCTTAATGTAGTTGAAAATTCAATTTTTAACGATTTTCCTTCAAAAAAAACGTTTGATTTAGCAGATGTATTTGAAAATTTATCAAACAAAGGTCTGTTAGCTGGATTTGAAATCTATGATAGATTTTATGAAATTGGTTCTATAAATGGTTTAAACGACACTATAGAATTTTTTAAAAAAAAGGAAAAACAATTATGATTTATAGTGACTCACATCTATCAGAGACAATTGAAATAACAAAAAAAATTAATACTAAACAAATAGAAAAAATGGTTAATCTAATTTTTAATGTTAGACATGAAAAAGGAAGAATATTCTTTTTAGGAGTTGGTGGAAGTGCAGGCAATTGTTCGCATGCAGTAAATGATTTTAGAAAAATTATTGGTGTAGAGTCATATGCTCCAACTGATAATGTCTCAGAATTGACAGCAAGAACAAATGACGAAGGCTGGAGTACTATTTTTAGTGAGTGGTTAAAAGTAAGCAAATTAAATTCCAAAGATATAATATTTGTTTTCTCTGTTGGCGGAGGAAATCTTGAAAAAAATATAAGCCCCAATCTTGTGGAAGCATTAAAATACGGAAAATCCATTGGATGTAAATTAGTTGGAGTTGTAGGCAGAGATGGAGGATACACAACCAAGGTAGCAGATGCATGCGTTATAATCCCTACAGTTAACGAAAAAACAATCACTCCACATACCGAAGCCTTTCAAGCTGTAATTTGGCATTTAATTGTTTCACATCCAAAATTAAAATTAAATGAAACAAAGTGGGAATCTATTTTAAAAAAATAAATTGATGAATGAAAAAAGCAATATTTTTAGATCGCGATGGCGTAATTAATAAAGCATTTGTTAAGAATGGATTACCAATATCACCTAATTCATTAGATGAAATCGAAATTTTGCCGGGCGTCAAAGAATCGATTTTAAAATTAAAAAAACTTAATTTCCTTTGCTTAGTTGTTACTAATCAACCTGATGTTCCGAGAGGAAAAATTAATAAAAATACAGTAATAAAGATGAATAGTTTTTTGAAAAAAGAAACTAAATTAGATGATATATTTGTTTGTTATCATGATGATATAGATAATTGTAATTGTCGTAAACCCAAGCCAGGTTTGCTATTGAAGGCTAGCAAAAAATGGAATGTAGAATTAAAAAAAAGTTTTATGATTGGTGACCGATGGAGAGATATTCAAGCTGGGGAAAGTGTTGGATGTAAAACTATTTATTTAGATTACAAATATCAGGACATAAAACCCAAAAATCCTAATTTTGTTACTGATACTTTGCTTAACGCTGTACATATAATAGAAAAAGTATAAGTGAGAAGAATTTGTTAATAAATCACAGGAAACAAAACTCAAAGAAAAAAATGTTTTTTATAGTACTAATAAGAAAGATATTTAGTACTTTATAAGCAAAACTTTCATCAAAGGTTTAAAATCGCGAAAAATAATGAACTAATATATAGATTTTCCTTTGTAATTTAAATTTTTTTGTGTTTAATTAATCCATGTTTGGAAAAAAGAGCTCTGTATCATTATTGTATGAAAGCGGAAGATCATTTATTGGTGAATCCATGCAAATAGAGGGTGATTTGCATTCTCCTGGCGGAGTAGATGTTGCTGGATTAATAAATGGAAATGTTCACGTAGGAGAAATGATTGTTTTTGATACAGGATCAGTAAAAGGCAATTTGCATGTCAAAAAAATAGAAATTAATGGCCATGTTGAGGGTCAAATAATAGCTGATACCATCACTTTAGGAAGAAATTCTGTAATTAAGGGTGATATTTTGTTCAAAATATCTCTCAAAACTGAAGAAGGTGCCGAAATTGACGGCTACATAAAAGGAACTAAAGCTAAGAAGAACATCCAAGAAGAAGAGGATAAAGATATTGAAGAAATTGTGGCAAAGCCTGAACTTGGAAAACCAACTCTAGTTAGAAATAAAAATAAAGAAGCTATCTAATTAGTAAGTATTAAATTAATCCAATTTAACTATATATCAGTGCATGGATTCGAAAAATCTTTCGGTTGGAGTTATTGGTGCAGGTATACAAGGCGTCTGTATTTCGCTTTTTCTTATTAAGAAGGGTTTCATGGTGACGCTTATAGATAGGGATGAACCTGGAAAAAATTCAGCTTCGTATGGAAATGCCGGACATTTTTCCCCCTATGCATCATTATCAATGAATAGACCAGATGTTTTAATAGATATACCTTCAATGTTACTAAGTACGGAAGGACCATTGGCACTAAGATGGAATTATGTACCTAAGATGATTCCTTGGTTTCTAAAATTTATAAAAAATTGCACAAAAAAAAACATGATGCATACAGCAAAATATATGCATCAAATATTAGACTTGGCTTTGCCAGCCTATGATGAGTTGTTTAAGGAAATAGATGTTTCAGGATTGATAGAAAGCAAAGGAATCATTTATTTTTGGACTAATAAAGATTTAAAAAGTAGAGAATTAGAAATAAATATAAGAAAAGAGTTAGGTGTAGAGCAAATACTGTTAAAACCTCAAGAAATTCACGATCTTGAACCACATATAAAACAAATTTATCACGCCGGAGTCTTATATCCCGGTGCGAGACATACAACAAATCCTAAAAAAATTTTGCTTAAACTATTTGGTTTATTTTTGAAACGTGGTGGCAATTTTAAAAAAGAGAACGTTGAGAAAATAAATTTTTTACCCGACGAAAAACCAATTATTAAAACAAATTTAAGTTCTTATACTTTTGATAAGACAGTCATTGCATGTGGTGCCTATTCAAAAAAACTAACTGATCAGGTAAATGAGAAAATTCCACTAGATACTGAACGAGGATACCATATTCATTTTAAAGGTTATAACCATCTTCTTTCAAGACCAGTAATTTTTTTGAACAGAGGTTTTGGAATCACACCCATGGAACAAGGTTTAAGAGTAGTTGGAACAGTAGAATTTGGAGGTTTGAATAATCCACCTACTAAAAAAAGAATTCTTAATCTCGTCAATAATGCAAAATATTTATTTCCTGAATTATCAGAGCATCAAGATGAATGGCTAGGTTTTAGACCCACTTTGCCAGATTTCTTGCCAGTTATAGGACCTTCAAATAATCACAAAAATTTACTTTATTCTTTTGGACACCATCATTTAGGGTGGACACTAGGGGCTATTTCAGGGAAAATTATTTCCGGAATGATAGCAGAAGATAATACTAATTTAAATCTCGCACCCTATAATTCTAAAAGATTTAGCTGAAAAAATATTCAAAACTAGATTATACTCTTTTTTTCCCCTCCACTTTTTGATTAACTTCTTAAAATTGAATTTGAATTTAAATTTGTAAAAACTTAAAGTTTTTTTTGTATGTTTTGAGCTATTAATTCAAAAAATTTAGAACTGTTCTATTAAACATTTCAGTTTTTTCTAAATGAACATTGTGAGCACACCCATTAAAAATAGACAATATACTATTAGAGATATTCTGTTTTAGAGTTTGTATTTGTTCAAAATTGTAAGATTTATCTTGGTCTCCCCATACAATTAATGTTTCATTTTTAATATTTTTTAAAGTATCAACACCATTCCAATTTTTAAATGCGATAAGAGCATTGTCGACAGTCTCCATAGAAGTTTTTTTTCCAGCCTCAATACAAATATCAAAATATTTTGCATTTTCTCCTTTTACAAACCAAGTTTTTGCAATATTTTTTGCTGTAATTTCTAAACCTTGCTTTTTAAGATTCACTCTAGATTGATCAACTGTTTCAAATCGTCCAGGCATTTCACCTATGGGACCAGTGCTATAACAAACTAGTTTTGAAATTTTATCACCATCTTTCTTTGCCATTTCTTGAACAATCATGCCCCCCATTGAATGACCTAATAAATAAAATTTATCTATTTTTTTCTCTTCAAGACAGTCCAATAATAATTTGGCTATTGATGGAATGCTATTATGTGATTTTGCTTTATTGCTTTTACCAAAACCAGGCAAATCAGGAGTGATAACTCTAAAATGATCTTTAAAAAAATTAATTTGTGGCTTCCACATTTCCGAAGAACCCAAAAAACCATGTACTAAAACTAAAGGAAATCCTTCACCTTGATCGCCAATAAATATATCTTGCATAAATCTGCTAACTTATTATTTAGATAATATTTATAAATTAATATGAGTAAAAGAAAAATAACTGACCTTTATAATGTAAAATTTGAACCATTTGATAACTACGGCTCGGCAGTTTCTGGTATGAGTTGGCATAAAATTAGTTACAGTAGAGAAAATGGAGGACAAGGAACATATGTTTTAAAAATGGATCCTGGAGCTAAAAGTGTACCTCACCAACATACTGGTTATGAGGAATTTTTAATGTTAGATAGAGAGTTAATTGATCCTGATAACAAAGTTTTCAAAAAAGGAGATTTTGTTGCTTTCGAACCAGACTCAACTCATTCTTCTTATACTAAAAATGGTTGCTTAATTTTAGTTTTCGTGAGAGGCATCAATCAGCCTTCTGAAAAAAAATAATGTTGGAAAAATTTGAAAGAATTAAGTTGGGTCATTTCCCAACACCTATTGAACATCTTAAAAATATTTCGAAATATTTAGATGGTCCAAATATTTTTATAAAAAGAGATGATTGTACAGGTTTGGCCACTGGTGGAAATAAAACTAGAAAACTTGAATTTTTAATGCCAGATGCAATTAAAAACAAAGCTGAGTTAGTTGTAACTATTGGAGCAATACAATCAAATCACGCAAGACAGACTGCCGCTGCTTGTACAATGCTTGGGTTAAAATGTTTAATTATTTTAGAACAAAGACTTGATGATCCACCAGAAGTTTATATGAAGTCAGGAAATGTTTTTTTAGATAAATTATTTGGAGCGGACATTATTATGGTGCCCAAAAAAGAAAACGTTGTAAACTATTCTGAAAAAATTATAAAAGATCTTAAATCACAAGGGAAAAGTGTTTATTTTATTCCAGGAGGTGGATCGAATGAAATTGGTGCTCTAGGATATGTAGAGTGTTTAAACGAAATAATAAAAGAAAATAAAAAATATAATTTTACACAAATTATACACGGTACAGGAAGTTCGGGAACTCAATCTGGATTGCTTGCTGGAAAAAAATATTTTGACTGCAATATTCCAGTTGCCGGTATAAGTGTAAGATATGATAAAAAGACCCAAGAAGATAAAGTTTATCAATGTGCCAAAAAAACTTGTGAATTGCTGCAGTCTAATGTTTTAGACAAATCGGATGTATTAGTAATCGACGAATATATAGGGCCAGGATATGGAATGCCCACTGATCAAATGGTAGAAGCGGTAGAACTTTTAGCAAAAAAGGAAGCGATATTATTAGATCCCGTCTATTCGGGAAAAGGATTTGCTGGTCTAATAGGAATGATAAAAAAGAAACAGATCAACAAAAAAGATAATGTGCTCTTTATTCATACCGGAGGCTCTGCGTCATTATTTGCTTACGAATGGGCTTTTAAAAATAAACTATATTTATAAAATTTAGATTATTACAAAGAAAAATGTTTTCAAAAAATACAACTGCTTATATTTTTCTTTTACTTGCTGCGTTGTTTTGGTCTGGAAATTTTATTGTGGGAAAAGCAGCTAGTCATTTTAGTATTCCACCTTTCACTTTAAATTTTTATAGATGGTTATTTGCTTGGTTGATATTGGCGCCATTTACTCTTAAAGAAATTTTCGACAAAAAAAAATATATATTAGAAAATATTAAACTTATTATGACACTAGGAATCACGAGTATCACACTATTTAATTCCATAGTTTATTATTCACTAAATTTTACAAATGTAATAAGTGGAGTTCTAATGATTTCCACCATACCTGTAATGATTATTTTTTTTTCTTGGGTACTTAAAATTGAAAAAACGAATGTGTACCAAATTTCTGGAGTAATTTTTTCTTTATTTGGAGTACTGATGATAATAACTAAAGCTGAATTAGACTTGTTATTAAATTTAAATTTTAACAAAGGTGATTTATGGATGGTACTGGCCATGTTTTCTTGGGCAATTTATTCAGCCTTATTAAAAAAAAAGAAACATGAACTTTCACAAATCTCTCTACTTCAGACAATAATAACAATGGGACTTATATTTTTGCTGCCTATTTATATTGTAGAAATGAAAATGGGTTATCATGTAATTTTGGATTTTCCTTTTATGCTAACTTTGACTTATGTTGTGTTATTTCCGGGTTTAGCATCATTCCTTTTTTGGATAAAAGGTATTGCAATAATTGGCGCTAATAGATCTGGAATATTTTTACATTCAATGCCAGTTTTAAGTACCATAATGGCGATAATAATTTTTGGGGAGCAATTTATGTTTTTTCATTTATTGGGAGCAATATTAATATTGATTGGAATACTTTTATCTAATAAAAAAAATAATGCTTAAAGTTGCAATTTTAGATGATTATCAAAATGTTTCCAAAGCATTTTTGAATTTAAAAAAACTTGATGAAAAATACGAATTTAAAATTTTTAACGATCCATTTGTCAACGAAGAAGAAGTAATAAAAAAATTAAAAGATTTCGAAGCTCTTTTAATCATGAGAGAGAGAACAAAAATTACCAAATCAATAATTAATCAACTAACAAAACTTAAATTTATTATTACTAGTGGCATGAGAAATAAAGCAATTGATCTTGAAGCGGCAAAACAAAAAAAAATAATTGTATGTGGAACTGAAATAAATTCAAATCCAGCTGCTGAATTAACATGGGCATTAATTTTAGGACTAGCTAGAAATTTAAAAGAAGAAATTGATAATATGTACCAAGGATATTGGCAAACTACAGTTGGATCTGAACTTAAAGGAAAAATTCTTGGATTAATAGGACTGGGTAAAGTTGGATCTCAAGTTGCAAAAATTGGTAAGGCTTTTGAAATGCAGGTAGTTGCGTGGAGCGAAAATTTAAATTTTACAGATGCAAAAGAACTTGGCGTATTACCTATGAGCAAAGAAGATTTAATTAAAATATCGGATTTCATTTCAATCCACGTTGTTTTGGGCGAAAGGTACAAAAATTTGATTACAAAAAATGATTTTAAAGCAATGAAAGAAAGTGCTTTTTTTATTAATACATCAAGAGGACCAATTGTTAACGAAAATGACCTTATCGAAGCTCTAAAATCAAATCAAATAGCCGGAGCAGGTCTTGATGTTTATGACAACGAACCTCTGCCTGATAATCACAAGTTAAGATTTTTGCCAAATGCACTATTACTTCCTCATTTGGGATATGTGACAGCAGAAAATTATTCTATTTTTTATAACCAAATGTTAGAAGATCTTGAAGCTTGTAATGAGGGTAAACCAATTAGGATTTTGACATGACCAAGAAATTTGATAATTTAAAATTGACTCCTGAACAATATTATGTCCTTCGTGGAGAAGGAACGGAACATCCGAGATCTAGTACTTTAAACGGAGAAAAAAGAAAAGGCGCTTATTATTGCGTTGGTTGTGGAACCAAACTATTTGTATCTACGAACAAATACGAAAGTGGATCCGGTTGGCCTTCTTTTTTTCAATCTTTGCCTGATGTTTTTGAAACCAAAGTAGATTATTATTTGGGATATGCTCGAACTGAATATCACTGCAAAAAATGCGGAGGTCATCACGGCCATATTTTCGAAGATGGTCCCAAACCTGCAGGAAAGAGATACTGTAATAATGGTATCTGTCTAACTTTTAAACCAAAAATAGATTGATTAAGTTATTTACTTTATTAAATTTAGATTTCTTTTAAAAAATTTTCTGCCGCTGTGCTTTCACATTTTCCAGCAATTTCTTCTTCAGAAATTTTTAGAATATTGCCTTGTTCTACAAGCATAGTATATCTATTTGAGCGAATTCCTAGACCCCTGTTGTTTAAATTTATTTCTGCACCAATATTTTTGGTAAAATTACCTGTACAATCTGCTACCATTAATATTTTCTTTTCAACATTATGAATTTTTCCCCACGCATCCATTACAAAAGGATCATTTACTGAAATACAAATAACTTTTTTAATATCTTTTTTTTTAAGTTCTTCTGCAGCTTTTATAAATCCTGGCAAATGTTTTGCTGAGCAAGTGGGTGTAAAGGCTCCCGGCAGACCAAATAAAATAACCTTTTCTTCTCCAATAATTTCTTTTATTGTTATCTCTTTAGGGTCTTTATCGAATATAAAAACTTTTGCGTCAGGTAATCTATCACCTTTTTTTACTTTCATTTATATCAACTTTAATTAATTTCTTATTAATATATGATTTTTACTAAATTACAGAAAAATTATATAGTCAGAATAATTAAGCCACAACTTTTATATTGCTTAATAATAAGAGCTCTTCTTTCAAAAATGTAGCTATTGACCTCATGCCCTTTATTTCTGAATTTTTTTCAGCTTGTGAATTGTAGTTTGTGTTGGTGTTTACATCATAGGTGTAAATTTCACCTTTTTTGTCTGTGATGTATTCAATACCGGCTATTTCAATTCCATTTGCAGCAATAAAATTTTCATATTTTTTTGTGAGTTCATTCTCTTTATAATTTTTTATAATATTAAATTTATTTCCGGTTGTTTGACAAAATTCACCTGCTATTTGTTGTTGTGGAATATCGTTTTGATTTTCTGGACATGCTGGACATAATTCAAATCCTTCAGAAGCGTCAACTTCAACGGTATACAAAAATTTAGAATTTACAAATTCGACTCGCTTTATCACTTTTGGGTTTGCATCTATATAGTCTTGAAGAAGAGTTATACCATCAATTGATGGTTCAAAATCCTTGTTACTTACATAGGAATCCAATTCTTTTTTATTATTGAATAATTTGACTCCTAAACCCTTGCCTCCTCGATTATGTTTTGTAATAAATGGTTTAGTAAATACATTGGCAGATTTAAGAATGCTTTCTTTGTTACTACAATATATTGTTTTAGGTGTTTTAATTCCAAAACTCTCCAATTCTTTATATTGAAGAGATTTACTAATTTCCAAACTTAATGCTCTTGAATTATTAATGACTCTTCTTTTATTTTTCTCAAGCCAATTTAAAACAACTGCGGTATGTTCAGGGGCGTAACGATGGCCTCGGGTGTGTGAACTTGCACTCATTCTATTATAAAAGATTCCATGAGGAGGTTTGTCTAGGTGATCAACATTTCTTTTTCCTAAATGCCATTCTTCAAAGGGCGCGTTTATCGCTTGTAATTCTTTTCGAAGCGGTTCAACCCATTCATCGTTTTCATGTAAAACGTAAATTTTATTTTTCATAGATTAAATTCCTAGAATAGAGTTGAGTTTTCCATCCTTTTCTAGGGCATGTAACTTATCATTACCGCCAATATGCTGTCCATCAATAAAAATTTGAGGAACGGTTCTCA
The DNA here is from genome assembly GCA_000504625.1 of alpha proteobacterium SCGC AAA240-E13. Classification (GTDB taxonomy): domain Bacteria; phylum Pseudomonadota; class Alphaproteobacteria; order Pelagibacterales; family Pelagibacteraceae; genus AAA240-E13. The sequence goes on along the minus strand of AZHR01000005.1, from coordinate 43,391 downwards.
TGCCATTTGATTTTTTTATCATTTCTTCCATTTTATTAGTGTCATCTCCGATAAAGATTTCTTTATAAGAAATTCCTTTTCTATCTAGCAAAGCCTTAGCAAATTCGCAAAAAGCACATAGAGGTCCAGTATATATTTCCACATTTTTCATGCCTTTTATTATATGGTAATAATCTTAAATGTTGCCAATAGATTATTTTTTATTTTTACAAATTGCTTTCTTTCTTACCATAACTCCTGGAACACCAAGGGTGATTATTGTGACCTACGCTATAAATTATGGATTAAAACGATCAGTAATTACAGCCATCGGCGATGTTTCTGCCAACACACTGCAAATGATTCTCATTGCTTTTGGGATAGGTGCTTTAGTTTCTGCATATCCAAATATTTTGAATTATTTAAGATGGATAGGTATTTTATATTTATTGTATATAGCTTTTGATTTATTTAAATCTTCAAATAATTTAGATTTTAATAAAAGCCTTTCTACAAAAAGTAATCTTTCATTATTTAGAGATGGTTTTTTAGTTGCTTTTCTCAGCCCAAAAGCTTGGGTATTCTTTGGTGCAATATTTCCACAATTCTTAAACTTAGAAGGAAACTTTGGAATTCAATTAATTATTTTAATTATTTCTTGGGTTGTTTTAGATTTTTCAACATTGATGCTTTACGGTTTTACCGCACAAAAAATTGTAGGATGGCTAAAGACAAATCCTAAAACTATAAATACAATTTCTGCGTGTGCTTTAATAATTATTGCTTTTATCATTACTGTTTCTTCTTTTGGAAATTGATCTGTATAAGTTAATCACACGTTAACTACTTACATAACAATCATGAGCGTTCTTTCGGTTGTTATTTTTTTTGAAAGTTGTTTAATAGAATAATTAATAATTATTAGAGAGGAATAAAATGAAAAAAATATACAAATTTGCATTGATTCTTCTTTCTACACTAGGCCTAATTTTAGGAACTACATCAACTTCTTTTTCAAAAGTTGAGGGTGATAAAATTATTTTAGGAGCCGCAGTTTCTCTCACTGGAAAATATTCTACAAATGGTAAGCATACCCAAAATGGTTATAACCTTGCCGTTACCAGAATAAATCAAATGGGAGGGGTTAAAGTAGGAGGAAAATCCTATAAATTTAACATCATTTATTATGATGATGAGTCAAACTCTGGTCGTGCTGCTCAGTTGGCAGAAAGACTTATAAAACAAGACGGCGTTAAGTTTATGCTTGGACCTTACAGTTCAGGTTTAACAAAAGCTATTGCACCAATAACTGAGGAAAATAAAATTCCTATGGTTGAAGCAAACGGTGCATCTAGATCATTATTTACTAAAGGCTATAAATATTTATTTGCAGTACTTTCACCTGCGAATCAATATCTTGAAGTAGCTATAGATTTAGCAGTTGAAAAAAATGGTGGTAAACCAGTTAATATAGCAATGGCATTTGAACAAGATGCTTTTTCTCAAGACGTAAGATTGGGCATTGTTGATGCTGCTGAAAGAACAGGTTCAAAAATCATTATCGATGATAAATTACCTAAAGAGCTAAATGATATGGCAGCAACTTTGGCAAAAGTTAAAGCAACTAAGCCAGATGTGTTAGTTGTATCCGGTCACTCAAAAGGTGCACTAACTGCAATTAGACAATTAGCTGAAATGCAAGTAGATGTTCCAATGTTAGCAATGACGCACTGTGACGCTTCAAAGCTTGCAAAACAACATGGTAAAAAATCAGAGTATGCTCTTTGTGCTGCTCAATGGCATAAAGAATTATCTTACAAAGATGATTTCTTCGGTGATGGTTTGAAGTATGATAATGACTTTAATGTGGAGTTTGGTTATACGCCTCCTTATCAAGCAGCAGAATCTTCAGCAGCACTTTTAGTATGGAAAGATGCGTTTGAAAGAGCAAATTCCTTTGATACAGAAAAAGTTAGAGACGCTTTAGCTAAAACTGATATGCAAACTTTTTATGGAAACATAAAATTTGGTTCAGGTGGTCAAAATACAGCTAAACCAATGGTATTATTTCAAGTAAGATGTGAAGGCGATACATGCGCGAACAGATTGGTTGCTCCTACAAAATGGGCATCTCATGAATTAGTGCATCCAGTTCCTAAGTGGTCTGAAAGATAAAAATAAACCTATTTAATGCCCCCTAAAATCAGGGGGCATTTTTTTTGTAAACTCTATGGATCTACTAATTTTTAAAGTGCCAATTTTAATGGTTCAAGCATCCATGGATGGCATTCTCCTTGGAATTTTATTTGCTTTAATTGCTTATGGTATGGCTCTCCAATGGGGAGTAATGAATATCATCAATATTGCTCAAGGAGAGTTAGTAATTTTGGGAGGATACATTGCTTACACTATGTATACAATGGGTATTCATCCTGCTTTCGGAGTAATTGTTTCTCCTATTATAATGTTTTTTATTGGCTGGCTTCTCTATAAGTTAGTTATTTGTAGAGTAGTCGATCGAGATTTATTTATTTCTATTTTAGCAACTTTTGGAATTAGTATTTTAACTCAACAATTAATGAATTTTATTTTTGGAGCGGATGTTGTTGTTGCCCAGTCTAATTTTGGAACCACAATGTTTTTTGAAGGATTAGTAACGCTTCCTAATGCTAAAATATTTTCTGCTGTTGTAAGTGTCATTTTTGCAATCGGTTTAGTTATTTATATGAAAAGATCTAAATTGGGTCGCGCAATAAGAGCTACCTCACAAAATGCAAGAGCCGCTAAAATTTTAGGCGTAGACACTGAAAAAGTTTATGCAGCAACATTTGGGATTAATGCAGCTTTATGCGGAGTAGCTGGATCTTTAATTTCTATCACATTTACGCTTCATCCTTATGTAGGCTTACCTTACACGGTAAGATCCTTCATGATTGTAATTGTAGCTGGTTTAGGAAATTTGCCTGCTGTAGCTTTATCAGGGATGGGTTTAGGAGTTTTCGAAGAATTTGCTGATTATATTTTAGGCACAGAATTTAGAATTGGAGCAGTGTTTATGCTGCTTGTTTTTATTCTTGTTTATAGACGATTTATTTTATCTAGAAAGAGGGAGTATTTAAAATGAGCACAATTATTTCATATTTATTTTTAATTTTGGCTGTAGTTTTGGGAACAGCATCAAATACTTTTGCAAAAAGTGCTGAAGGTTTTACATTATGGATACCTAGTATTATCACTGCAGTTACAATTGTTTTATGCATGTATTCATTGTCTCATGTTATGAAGACTATACCAGTCGGTATTACTTACGCTTCTTTTGCGGGATTAACCATTATTGCCACTGTAGCTGTTGGAGTTGTTAAATTTAATCAGACACCAAATCTTTATACAATTATAGGATTAGGGTTAATTATTGTGGGAGTTTTAATGGTTAATTTAATGGGAAAAACAAATATATAAAAAAATGAAAAATTTACTAACAACAAAAGAAGTTGAAAAATTCAAAACCGATGGAGCTATTGTTCTTAGAAAAAAGTTTGATATTAGCTGGATTGAAAAACTAAAAACAGGAATTAAAAAAGATATAAAATCTCCAAGTCCTAGATTTAAATCTCATACAACACAAAAAAATATTCCAGCTTATTTAGAAGATTATTGGACTTGGGATCGAGTATCCGAGTTTAAAGATTTTGTATTCAATTCTCCTGTTTCTCAAATAGCTTCAGAATTGATGTTAGCTAAAAAGATAAATCTATTAATGGATAATTGGTTTTTAAGAGAAGCAGGTGCCAAATCATCAACACCATTTCACCATGACATATCCTACTTTGATGTTGATGGAACCATATGTATTCTTTGGTTGCCATTGGAACCTACCAGTAAAGACGAAGGAGTTGCTTGGGTTAAAAGTTCCCATTTATGGAATAAAATTTTTTTAAGAGTTCGTTTTACCGATGGTCACAAAGTGGAAGGAAAAGAATCTATTATTAATGGAAAAAAATACGAAGACCCTCCAAATATTTTAGCAAATAAAAATAAATATGAATTTTTAAAATGGGATTGCGAATTAGGAGATTGTGTGATGTTTGATATTAGAACACTACACGGCACACTTAATCAATCTTTACCTAAAAAAACCTTAAGCCGTTATACTTTAAGATTAGCAAAAGAGAATACTAGAATTGACTATGAGGGAGATTGGACGAGTTATACATACCGAAAAGCTATGCAAGACGCTGGTTACAAAAGTGGTGATAAACTAGGCGGATCTTTCTTTCCACAACTTTGGCCGAGAAATATTTAAAATGAAAAAAACTATTTTAAAAGATGATAATAGAAAATTTCTTGAAGTTGATCTGAAGGAATTTCTTGATCATCTAAATGAATATCACAAGACTGGAACGAGTTTACATACTCAAAGCGGATGTGCATTTACGGTCAACGATGAATTTAGAAAAAAAATAAAGAAATTATATAAAGAAAAATAAAATGAAAAAAAACAATTTAATTCTCTATAGTGGTTTATTGGTTTTAGGTTTAGTTGCGCCGTTCATATTTCCTGCGTTTAAACTTCAAATTTCATTTCTGTATATACTTATTGTTTTAGCGATGACCTGGGATGTTCAAGGAGGACAGATGGGTTATAACACTTTTGGTAACATTCTGTTCTTTGGTATTGGAATGTATTTATGTGCAAGCATTCAAATAGGAATATATTTTCCTCTTGCAGAATGGACAGCAAGTGGGGGAGAAAAAACTTTTGTACATGAGCCTTCTCAATATTTTCAAGGTTTTTTTGTAGGTTTGATTTTAGCTGGGATAGTTCCAGCACTTGTTGCAGCGTTGATTGGTTATGGAATTTTAGGATTAAGAGGACATTACTTTGCAATATGCACATTAGGTTTGGCTATCGCTGCTGGAGAAATAGCTGGGGGTATTGAGCTTATTGGCGCTGGACAAGGAATGACTACGCCACCATGGCCAAAAGGAATTGGTGATACGGAACTTAGATCGGAATTTTTCTACTACATTTGTTTTGTTTTAATGATAGCAACTTTTGTTTTCTTACAGTGGGCTTACAAAACAAGATTTGGGTTAGTTTTAAATGCCATAAGAGATAATGAAGATAAAGCTGAAGCCATGGGAATTCCAACAATGAGGTATAAAATCATTGGGTGGATAGTTTCAGCCTTCTTCGTTGGTATAGCTGGGGGTTTAATGGGAAACATGGTTGGTTATATTGAACCTGTTGAAATTGCTTTTGCTGGATCAACATATGGAGTGTTTATGGTGTTGATGGCCATTCTCGGAGGCAAGGGAACTTTGTGGGGACCAATTGTCGGAGCTACTATTTTTCATCTTTTCAAGGAAGGTTTTTGGACTTTATTCTTAGGATGGCAGTATGTTGCTCTTGGAGTTTTGATCGTTGTCATAGTTATCTATTTCCCAGAAGGAATTATGGGTTGGCTAAGAGAAAAATATCCAGAAAAATTTGGAGAAGTTGTTGATGAAGTAGATAGAAAAGCACAGGTGGAACTAAAATAATGAGTACAATACTAGAGATTGATCAGGTTTATAAATATTTTGGTGGAGTAAAAGCTAACGAAAACATCTCTCTAAATGTAGACCAAGGTTCAATTGTTGGATTAATTGGCCCTAATGGATCTGGAAAAACAACTTTATTCAATTCTATTGTCGGAACACATCACATTGACAAAGGATCAATAAAATTTGAAGGAAAAGAACTTTCTAAATTGTCAGTACCTGTTGTTGCAAAATTAGGATTATTGAGAACTTTTCAACAAACAAGAATTTATGGAAAATTAAACTGCGTTCAAAATATGTTAATCAGCAATAAACCTAAAGATGATAAAATATTTTCAGTTTTCTCAAAAATTCCAGAAGAACTAACTACAAAAGCTGAAAAACTATTAGAATTTGTGGGTTTGTATCAAAAAAGAAAGCTTAGAGCAGGTGATCTGTCTTTCGGACAACAAAAACTTTTAGAATTGGCAATGGCTTTAATGAATGAGCCAAAAATGCTTTTACTTGACGAACCAACTGCTGGAATTAATCCAACTTTGATCAATGGAATTATAGATAGGTTGATTAAGGTAAATAAAGAGTTTGGAATTACTCTTTTGGTAATTGAACACAATATGAGGGTAATTATGAATCTTGCTCAAAAAATTTTCTGTTTAGCACACGGAGAACTGTTAGCTGAAGGTTCACCTGAACAAATTAAAAATGATAAACGGGTTGTTGAAGCTTATTTAGGAGCACGATAATCATGTCTTCAGATCAATATTCAGTTTTAGGTAAAGCACCAGATTCAAGCGATCTAAAAAAACTTTCATCAATTGAAACCCATTTAACAATTAAACAACTTTCGGCTGGTTACGGGAAAATGGAAATTCTTCACAATTTTGATTTGTTTGTTAGTAAAGCACAATCATTATGTTTAATTGGACCTAACGGTGCAGGAAAATCTACAATCCTCCATTCTATTTATGGATTTACAAATATTTTTTCAGGCAAAATAGAAATTGAAGGAAAAGAAATTACAAAAATGACTCCTGCTCAAAAACTTAAATCAGTTGGAATCGCTTATATACTTCAAGACAATTCGGTTTTTCCTGACATGACGGTTGAAGAGAACTTACTCATGGGAGGGTATATTAAAGATAGAACTGAAGAGTCTTACCAAGAAGCAGAGAAAATTTTAGAGAAGTATGAAATGTTGAGAAATCGAAGAAATCAAAAGGCAAAAGTTTTATCCGGTGGTGAACGAAGATTGCTTGAGATATCAAGAGCTTTAGTTATGAAGCCAAGCGTTTTATTGGTTGATGAACCATCGATTGGTTTAGAACCCAAATATATAGACATGGTTTTTGAGATTTTGGGAGATCTGCAAAACAATGAAAAAAAAACAATTATTCTTGTAGAACAAAATGCAAAAAAAGGTTTAGAATTTGCAGATATTGGTTACGTATTAGTTTCAGGTCAAACGACGATTGCTGGAAAAGGCGATGATTTATTGAGTAATCCTGATGTAGGAAGATTATTCCTTGGGGGTTAATGATCAATTCAAAATATTTTTTTCAAGGTTTTAAATCAGTAAAGGGAATGGATAGCCCCGCATTAGCTTTAGGTGCAAGCTTTGTTGCTATTGGAGCTCTTTTAAAAAATATTGGCTTTAATCTTGAACAGAGTATTTTTTCAACTTTTTTAACCTATGCACTACCAGGATCATTGGTAATGGCAGAATCTTTTATAGTAGGAGCATCTTTAATAAATATATTCTTAGCGGTTTGGTTGGTGAATGCACGTTTGTATCCAATGACCGTTTCCTTAATGCCACTTTTGTTACACAAAAGTCAGCCACGTTGGAAATATTACTTATCTTGTCATTTTATAGCCGTCTCAGCTTGGCTAATTATGAAAGGCAATTATCAGTCGATAGAAAAAAAACACCGAATAGATTTTTGGATAGGAGTTGGTACAGGTACGTGGTCAATAGCGATAGCTTCAACCATCATAGGCTTCCTAGCATCAGATTATTTAAATAAAGAAATGATGATTGGTTTAGCGATTGTTAATCCAGTTTATTTTACTTGCATGATGGTGGGTGCGATGAAAAGTTTGCAAATAAGTTTATCAATTATTTTGGGTGCAGTTCTAGGTCCTGCATTTTTTTTCATATCTCCCGAGTGGTCCATTTTATATGGAGGAGTTTTAGCTGGAACCATAGCTTTTTTTATTGGAGAATTTAAATGAACGAAATGTCTAGCAACATCATTTTAGTTATTTTGGTTACATCATTTGCAACTTATTTATCAAGATTCTTTGGGGTAGTGAGTTCAGAAAAAATAGATGAAACGTCTAAACTTTTTAAATGGTTTAATTGTATTGCGTACTCAATATTAGCCGCTCTGATTGCTAGAATAGTTGTTTTTCCATATGGTGCTTTACAAGACGCAGAATTATGGCTTAGATTATTTGTCGTTATAATATGTATTATTGTATATTTATTAAATAAAAAAAATTTGGTTTATCCAACAATATTATCAGCTATACTTTTAACATTATTGAGTAATTATTTATGAAAAAGCATATAATAAAGATGCAGCAAAAGAAGCCACTAAACTTATTTCAGAATTTTTTAATTCTACTTTAAAACAATGAACACAATAACTATTTGGATATTAGTTCTTATAGGATTGGGATTATTTGTTTATTTTGTTCCTTATAAAAATATAAAGATTGTTCAAAAGAAACTAGATACCATAATAGAACTACTAAATAAAAAAGGTAATAATAAATGAACTTTAATTATCCAAAGCAAATTAAGTTCTTGATTTTTTTTATTAATGTGGTCAAACTAGAGGGCATAAATGTCTGATACAATTAAATATTTGTTGGAAGAAAGTAAACTACCTAAGACATGGTATAATATTTCAGCTGATTTACCAAAACCATTAGCACCACCATTACACCCGGGTACGCACAAACCTATTGGTCCTGATGATTTGGCACCATTATTTCCTATGGCATTAATAGGACAAGAAGTATCACAAGAAAGAGAAATCGAAATTCCTGGACCAGTTAGGGAAATATATAAACAATGGAGACCATCACCATTGTATAGAGCAAAAAAACTTGAAAAGCATTTAGATACTCCTGCAAAAATTTATTATAAATATGAAGGTGTGAGTCCAACAGGTAGTCACAAACCAAACACAGCAGTTGCTCAAGCTTTTTACAATAAAGAAGAAGGTACAAAAAAGATCACAACCGAAACTGGAGCCGGACAATGGGGTAGTTCGCTTGCCTTTGCTTGTTCTATTTTTAAAATAGAATTAGATGTTTATATGGTAAGGGTCAGTTTTGATCAAAAACCGTATAGAAAAATGATAATGCAAACATACGGAGCAAGATGTGTAGCTAGTCCTTCAAACGAAACAAATACAGGAAAAGCAATACTTAAAAAAGATCCAAATAACAGCGGTAGTCTCGGTATAGCTATTTCGGAAGCTGTAGAAATGGCCGCACAAGGCAAAAGTACTAAATACTCCTTAGGAAGTGTTTTAAATCATGTTTTGATGCACCAAACTATAGTGGGCAATGAAGCTCTACTGCAAATGGAAATGGCAGGTGATTATCCTGATATTTTAATAGGCTGCACTGGTGGAGGAAGTAATTTTTCAGGTTTAATTTTGCCGTTCCTTGGAAAAAAATTTAGAGATAAAAAAGAAGTAAGAGTTATTGCGTGTGAACCAAAATCTTGTCCTTCTTTGACAAAAGGAAAATATACTTACGATTTTGGTGACACTGGAAATCTAACACCTTTAGTTAAAATGCATACTCTAGGTTCATCATTTATGCCACCTGCAACACATTCTGGAGGTTTGAGATATCATGGTATGGCCCCAATGGTTAGTCATTTAAAAGAAATAGGAGCCATTGAAGCAAAAGCTTATGGACAAAAAGAGTGCTTTGAAGCTGGTGTGAAATTTGCGAACGTTGAAGGAATAATTCCAGCACCTGAAGCAACCCATGCGGTTAAAGGCGCAATAGACGAAGCTCTTGAATGTAAAAAGAATGGCAAATCCAAAACCATCCTTTTTAATCTATGTGGTCACGGTCATTTTGATATGCAAGCTTACGGTGATTACTTTGACAATAAACTTGCAGAGGATACTTATAATGAAGCTGCAGTCAACAAAGCTCTCGAAGGCTTACCTAAAATAGCATAGTAAATATTTTCTTTATAAGTTCATTATGCATTTTATAAATCCATTTAAGGGTCTAAGGCCAAATGAAGAAAAAGCTTCTTCAGTGGCTGTCCCCACCACGGATCATTTAACTGAAGAGATAATTTCAAGTCATAAAAAAAATAACCCATGGAGTTATTTGAATATTTTTAATCCCGATTATCAAAAGTTAGATTCAAAAAATAAAATATATATTAAAGCAAAAGAACAATTTGAGTTGATGAAAAGCAGTTCAATACTAGTAAAAGATAATATTCAATCTTTTTACATTTATAAAATTTCATTAAAAAATCATAGCCAAATAGGAATAATTGGTAGAGTAAAATTATCCGCTTACGATAACTTGCACATTAGAGGGCATGAGGAAATTTATATTGAAAGAGCTCAGGAAAGATTTGATCAAATGCTTAATTTAAATACTCAAATAGGTTCAATTTATGTAGTTTATCCTGATAACGATGAAATGACCAAACTAGTAAATAAAGAAATTCTTAATAAACCCAAATATTCTTTTAAAGCGTTAGATGATTGTCAACATGAACTATGGGTTGTGGACGATCAAAATACGGTATCAAAAATAAGTGAGATATTTAATAAAATTAATCGAATCTATATTGCCGACGGTCATCATAGAATTGAAGCATTGTCAAAATTGTCGGAGTTTAAAAAGCATCAAAATCCAAACCACACTGGAAAAGAACCCTATAATTATTTTATGGTATCTATATTTCCAAAAAGCCAAGCGCGTATACTGGATTACAATAGATTGATAAAAGATTTATACGGATACTCTGCTAAAGATTTTATCAAAGAAGTTAAAAAAAAATTTTTCGTACAAAAAAAAAATTCTCCATATAGGCCAATTGAAACCAAATCATTTGGAATGTATTTAGATAAAAGTTGGTATTCTTTAAAAGTAAAAAAAGAACCTGAGCAAAATTTATTTCATATTATTAATTTGGATATAAATATTTTACATTATTATTTGCTCGAACCAATTTTGGGCATCGGAGATCCGAGATATGATAGTAGGATAGATTTCCTTGCAGGTTTTCATGGATTAGAAGCAATTGAACGAAAAGTTGATACTGGCGATGCTAGTGTAGGTTTTTCTTTGTTTGCAACACAAATCGAAGATGTTATAAATTTTGCAGATAAAAAATTAACAATGCCACCAAAATCAACCTGGTTTGATCCAAAACCGTTGGATGGGCTGGTGGCTTATGAACTTGAATAACTATGTCATTGACCAAGCCATCAGCCAAACCTTCAAACCCAAATTTTTCTAGTGGACCCTGCTCTAAACGACCCGGATGGAATATAAGTGTATTAAAAAATGCTCTAGTTGCTCGATCGCACAGGTCAAAAGAATGTAAAAAAAAGCTTAATGAAGCAATTGTCAAATCAAAACAAATTCTTAAATTGCCAGATTCTTATGCTTTAGCCATAATGGCTGGATCAAACACAGGGGCCTTAGAAGCGGCTATGTGGTCACTATTAGGTCACAAAGGAGTTGATGTGTTGGCTTGGGAAAATTTTGGAAAAGATTGGGTCATTGATATTTTAGAACAATTAAAAATTAAAAATGTAAATACTCATGAAGCTGATTACGGTAAGCTTCCAGATTTAAATAAAGTAAATTTTAACAACGATGTAATTTTTACATGGAATGGCACAACCTCTGGCGTTCGCGTTCCTAATGCAAAGTGGATTCCGGATAATAGAGAAGGTTTGACAATTTGCGATGCAACCTCAGGTATATTTGCAATGGACATGGATTTTAATAAACTTGATGCAATTACCTGGTCTTGGCAAAAAGTTCTTGGAGGTGAGGCTGCCCATGGGATGTTAGCACTGTCACCCCGAGCATTAAAAAGATTAGAAACATATACGCCTCAATGGCCAATTCCAAAATTATTTCGTTTAGCAAGTAAAAAAAAAATAATTAAAGGTATTTTTGAAGGGAGTACAATTAATACTCCTTCGATGATTTGTGTAGAAGATGTTCTGGATTCATTAAACTGGGTAGAATCTGCAGGTGGAACTGGTAGTTTAATAAAAATTTCAAACGAAAATCTTAAAATAGTTGAGGACTGGGTAAATAACAGTAATTGGATTAAGTTCATGTGTGAAGATAAAAACATAAGATCTTCTACAAGCATTACTCTTCAAATTAAAGATGAATGGTTTAATAAATTTTCTGAAGATGAGCAAAAGAATTTAATTAAGAAAATAGTTACAAAGCTTTATGACGAAGGTGTGGTCCACGATATTAATGGTTATCCTAAAGCGCCTCCTAGTTTGAGGTTATGGGGTGGTGCAACTGTTCAAAATAATGATATGAAAATATTATTGCCCTGGATAGACTGGGCATATCACTCTGTAAAAAATAATGTTTAAAGTTTTAATATCAGATTCAATGAGCAAAGTTGCTCAAAAAATATTTGAGAAAAATAAAATATCAGTTGATGTAAAAACGGGTTTATCAGAAGAAGAAATTATAAAAATTATTCCCGAATATGATGGAATGGTTGTTAGATCAGCCACAAAAGTAACCAAGAACATTATATTGGCTGGAAAAAAATTAAAAGTTATAGCTAGAGCTGGTGCCGGAGTAGATAATATCGATGTACCTACTGCAAAAGAAAACAATATGATTGTTATGAATACACCAGGTGGAAATTCTAATGCCACAGCTGAACATACTTTTGCATTAATAATGTCAGTATTGAGAAGAATTCCTTTTGCAAATGAAACTACTCATAAAGGACAGTGGGAGAAAAAAAATATTAAAGGAGCAGAACTTTCAAAAAAAACTCTTGGAATAGTAGGTTTTGGAAAAGTAGGAGTTAGATTGAGCAATTTGGTTAAAGGTTTTGATATGAATATTTTAGTTAACTCCAAATCATTAGAATCAAGAAAAAAAGATTATCTCCATGTTAAAAATGTTAGCTTTGATGAACTAATTTGTAATAGTGATATTATAAGTTTTCATTGTAAAACAGCAAAGGATGGAAAACCTTTAATAACTAAAGAGCATTATAAAAAAATGAAGACTACAGCATACATAATTAATGCTGCACGTGGTAACATTGTTGACGAAAAAGATTTAAATGATGCATTAAATGAAAATTTGATAGCAGGAGCCGCTTTGGATGTTTATTCAAAAGAACCAGCTAAAGAAAATATTTTATTTAACAACTCAAAAGCAATATTAACCCCTCATGTAGCGGCCTCGACTACGGAAGCTTCAATTGTAGTTGCTGAAATGGCAGCTAATCAGATTTCTAATTTTTTACTAAAAGGAGTTAAAATTAATACAGTATAATTTGTTCTAAATTTCCTACAAATGGATTTTATAAAGGAAAAAATATCAGGAATTACAATATCTACAAACGAACAGTCAAAACGGATAATAAATATTACGATCAAAGAAGAGAGCTTAGATAAGTTAGTATTCCCATTTCACAAATTTGATATTACGGCTCTCGAGTACAAACCTTTTACTAGATTTACTCTTGCAAAGAGCCTAGATGAACTTTTTTTGAACAAACTTAGTAAATTTATTCTTTCAGTACTGACTGATAGAAAAACAGGCTGTTTATTAATAATACCCGAGGTGATAAATAAAAAATTTAACGATGTTTTTCTTGTTAAACTGGCAACAGGTCTAGCTCATTTAATTGGAATACCTAACTTTGATCACATGTCTTCAAAGTATTATGCGCGTTTTTTCATTAAACACGAAGATCAAAGTGATTCTTACTTAAGGAAAGCTTATACAAATATGGATCTTCATACTGACGGAACCTATGTTAAGCAAAAAACTGACTGGTTATTAATGACTAAAATAGAGGAAAAAAATGTAGAAGGTGGCGAAAGTGTATTTTTGCATTTAGATGATTGGGAACATTGTAAAGAACTTTCAAACGATCCTATTGGGAAACAAAATTTCTTATGGAGCTCTCCAAAAAGTAAAAATGTTGATTATAAAGTTGAGCATCCAGTTTTCTCTGTGGATGCAAAAGAACGTCCTCAAATATCTTATATTGATCAGTTTCCAGAACCTAAAACCACGGAACAAGGTCATTTTCTTCAAAAATTATCCGACGCGCTTGAAGAAAGCAAAAATAAGATAACAACATCACTACCTCTTGGATCTACAGTGTTTGCCAACAATTATTTTTGGTTACATGGCAGAAAACCTTTTAAAGAAAATAAAAATTTAAGTAGGGAATTATTAAGAATTAGAGGATCCTTTTTTGTTAATTAGTTTAAGAATTAAAGGAACAATAAATAATATCATTAGTAACCTAATGATATGATGAAAAGAAACAAAATCAGGATCTAAATCAAAAGCAATAGCAATTACAGCAACTTCATAAATTCCACCTGGGCAATAAGATAAAAGAAGTGTGAAGAAATTTTTGTCTACAATGTATCCTGCTATAACCGCAGCAATAATTCCCAGCACAACAAGAAAAAAAGTTGCAACAAAGCTATGAAACGAATTTTTTACTACTTCGTTTAATGATTTATCGGCAAATCTGCATCCAACAGACGCTCCTAAGATTAATAAACAAAAGTCAATACTTTGATCTGGCAGTTTGTAAGATGCAATGTCAGCCATTTGTAATATTCCACTTGCAACCAATGTTCCAGACAATAAAGGAGCTGGGATTTTAAATTTATCAAATATTAGAATAAAAATGATAGAGGCAACAAAAAGAATTAGTAAATCAAAATGATTTTGATTTAAAAAATTGAATTCGGATACAGAATTAGAACTTAACTTTGAAAAATTGTCTACTATGAATGGAAACAAAGTAATAATAATAATTAATCTGATTAAATGAGAAGTTGCAACTCTTGAAAGATCTGATTTTTCATGTTCAGCTAAAATTAATAATGGTCCTAAAGCTCCAGGAGCGGCAGAGAAAATAGAAGTTTTTCTATTATATCCTGAAAATTTTTCTAGATATTTTGATACAAAAAGCACACTTAGAACAATATATCCAAGCATTACAAGCGAAGTCCAAAACCATTGTCCTATTTGATTAATTAGATTTTGATCAATGTAGTTACCAATATACAGGCCCAAAAGAATTAAAATAAAACTTAAAATAATTCTTGGCATAATAATTTTTAGTCCACTTAGTGCAGCTGTTGATGTTGCAATCATAGGTCCCAACATCCAAGCAAGAGGTATGTGTAAGAAATCTGCAACTATGGCACTGGGAACAGAAATTAAGATGACAATAAGAAACTTTTTTGAAAAAATAAGTTTTATGTTTTCTATATCTAATGGTATTGCAATATTCTTATTCATTATAAGATCTATTAATCCTTGACTCTCTATTAGCTTTAAAATTTAATTAAAAAATATATTAATATATTAATAGAGAGGAAATATGCTAAGTAAATTTAAAAAATTAGTAGCTATTCTTTTTGCCTCTATTTTGGCTTTATCAATTCCATCAACTTCATTTGCAATAGATAAATTGCACTTCTTAATAGGTGGTGGAGCTGGTGGTGGCTGGGATGGAACAGCACGAGGAACTGGCGAAGCTTTAACCAAAGCAGGTTTTTTGAAAAGTGCTTCATTTGAAAATATGTCAGGTGGAGGTGGAGGAAAAGCTCTATCTTTCTTGATTAATACGAAGCCAGAAAACACAATTTTAGTTCAATCAACTCCTTTGGTTCTAAGATCAATTACAAGACACAAAGGTTATGTAGCGGGAGACAGCGTTCTTTCTTATAAAGATGTTGTTCCAATAGCGGGTGTTATAGGTGACTATGGAGCAATAGCTGTTGCAAAAGACTCACCATTTAAAACATTTGCAGATGTTGTTGCTGCGTACAAAAAAGATCCAAAATCAATAAAAATGGCCGGCGGATCTGTTAGAGGAAGTATGGACCACTTAATTGGTGCATTGGCTTTTCAAGAAGCTGGAGCAGATCCAAATAATGTTGTTTATGTTCCTTATGATGCAGGAGGAAAGGCTTTAGCTGGACTTCTATCAGGAGAAACTCAAATACTTTCAACTGGTTTAGGTGAAGTAATGGGCGCAAGAGATCAAGTGAACATTATTGGTATTACCGCACCAGAAAGAGTAGCTGATGCACCTGATGTGCCAACATTAAAAGAGCAAGGTTTTGATGTTCAGTTCGTTAATTGGAGAGGATTTTTTGGACCTCCAGGAATGGACAAAGGCATGAAAAAAGAAATTGCTAAAATGCTAGGTGATGTTCAAAAAACACCTGAATGGGAAGCTGTTAGAAAAAGAAATGCTTGGGTAAATATTTATAACCCAGACAAAAAGTTTGTTAAGTTTTTGAAAACTCAAACTAAAGAAATGACAGTTCTTATGAAAAAATTAGGAGTTATATAATCCGACAGGATTATTAACATATAGGAAGAGCAGTGAAGATTAGCACAGTTAAAATAATCTCACTGCTCTTTTTTATTTTCTCGGCCTTTTATTTATATACCGCATACCAAATTCGTGTTTTCTCATTTGATGAAAATGCGGCGTTTAACGCCAAAACGTTTCCGATTTATCTTGGTTATTTTGGAATGTTTATTGCCGCTCTTAAAATTGCTTTACCAGAAAAAGCCAGTGAAGAAGTTGATCAAAAATTATTAAATTATAAAAAAACATTAGTATTGGTTTTAATAATGGTCATTTATGGTTTAACCATAAGGCCAGTTGGTTTTTTCCTTAGTACATCCTTATTTTTAATATCGTCTTATTATTTTCTAGGAGAGAGAAGGTGGCTAAGAATGTTTATGCTTTCTTTTCCTTTTGTAGCCATTTTTATGTTTTTAATCCATGGACTGTTAGATATTTACTTAACCGATCCTATTCTTAAAGCTTTAGGAGTTATCGGATGATAGAGGGAATTTTATTAGGTCTACAAACGGCTCTTTCATTTACAAACCTTTTGATGGTGATGTTCGGATGTATCATTGGAACCGTTATCGGCATGCTTCCAGGTTTAGGACCTATGACTGCAATTGCACTAATGATACCCATTACATACGGATTTGATCCTTCGACTGGATTAATTTTAATGGCAGGAGTTTATTATGGGGCAGTGTTCGGGGGTTCAACTTCATCAATATTAATTAATGCCCCTGGTGTTCCTGGAACGGTAGCAACAACCTTTGATGGTTATCCAATGGCACAACAAGGTAAAGCCGGAAAAGCTCTGGCAATAGCTGCTTACAGTTCTTTTTCAGGAGGTACAATCGCTGCAATTTTTTTATTAATTGCAGCACCCATGCTTTCAAAAGTAAGTTTAGCATTTAGATCTCCAGATTATTTTGCACTGATGGTTTTGGGATTAACGGCAGTTTCTGCTTTTTCCGCAAAAGGACAGTTCTTAAAAGCCATTATGATGGCGGTTCTAGGTTTAATGTTAGCAACGGTTGGACAAGACTCCCTTTCAGATATTCCAAGATTTATTTTTAATAGTATGAGTTTATCAGACGGAATTAGTTTTATTTTAATTGCTATGGCGATGTTTGCCATGAGCGAAGCATTGATGATTATTTTTAAAGGTAAAGATCCAAGCAAGGTCACAAAAGAAATATCTTTATCTGAACTAGGATCCATACGATTAGATAAAGAAGAAAGAAATAAAATGCTGAAAACTATTCCAAGATCATCGGTTATTGGTTTTCTCATAGGTGTTTTGCCAGGTGCAGGAGCGACCATTGCATCGTTTCTTGCTTACGGTATGGAAAGAAATTTTGTCAGCAAAGAGGAAAAGGAAAAATTTGGTAAAGGTAGCGTTCATGGTTTAGCAGCACCAGAAACGGCAAATAATGCAGCCTGTTCAGGGGCATTTGTACCCTTATTAACTTTGGGAATTCCAGGAAGCGGAACAACAGCAGTAATGTTAGGAGCCTTACTTTCCTTCGGCATACAGCCAGGTCCAAGACTTTACATGACTAACCCTGAAGTTTTTTGGTCGGTGATTATGTCGATGTATATTGGAATGGTTATTCTTTTAATTTTAAATCTTCCGCTCATTCCCTACATTGCAAGATTGTTGGCGGTGCCTAGAAACTATTTAGTCCCATTAATTTTATTTTTCTCGGTTGCTGGAATTTATTTAATTTATTTTAACACCTTCGATATATTTTTGATGATCGGACTTGCCGTACTTGCATGCGCTCTGAGGTTGTATAATTTTCCAATGCCCCCATTAATTTTAGCTTTTGTTTTGGGAGGAATGATGGAGGAAAACTTAAGAAGATCATTAATAATAAGCGATGGATCGTTCAATTTCCTATGGGACAGACCATTGACAGCTGTTATTTTAGCTGGCACAATATTGCTAGTAAGTTGGCAGGTCTATAAGAGTTTTAAAAAATAATTGTTGAAGGAACATCATATGAAAAGAATATTTATAATTCTAATTTGTTTATTATTTACAAGTTCTGTATTTGCGGGGAAACCAAAAAAAAGTCCTTTATATAAACTTCAAAAACAACTTGGTAACGGAGAAATGATATCTATTCCTTCATATAGTACGACTTCATTTATTGGAATACACAAAGGATGGTATAAAGAAAGTCCAATTACTGTTGAGGCTCTTTTAACTTTACCTCCAGGCGATGGGCCGTTTCCAGTGTTGATGATAACTCATAGTAGCGGTGGCCCTTTAGAGTTCGCAGCTGATTGGTTAGAATTCATGAGAGATCAACAAAAACCCCTATTAGATATGGGGATAGGAACTCTTTATTTAGATAATTTTTCTGCAAGAGGTGTAAAAGATACATACAGAGACCAATCGACAGTTACTCTTTTTAGCGCATATATTGATTCATTTATGGCCCTTGAGTTTTTAGCTAACCATCCAAAAGTAAATAAGAAAAAAATTGGAATAACTGGTTACTCTCGAGGTGGAAATAATTCTCTAATGATTCAAGAAAAAAAAATTAGAGATATATTAGTAGATAAAAGTTTATATTTTGCTGCTGCGCAACCTCGTTCTCCAGAATGTTATGCTGCAGCTATGTTTGAAAATCCTACACCAATACCAGAAACTAAAGTTTGGCTTGTTCATGGCGGGGCTGATGACTATACATTGCCGGGACCATGCGTGGAGTATGGAAAAAAAGTTAAGGCTAATGGAGGCGATATAAAAATAGATGTTAGAGAAGGATGGTATCACACGTTTACTGGTAATTACGCTGTTGAAAAATCACCAGCACTAATATTTCATAGATGTCCACCGGTTTATTCAAAAGATAACGGTCAATGGGACGATGAAGCAGTAAATTACATAGTAAAACATGGACCGTTTGAATCGAGAGAGGATTTTGAGCTAGCACAAAAAGAAGATCCTAGAGCTGCTTGGAAGGGAATGTTCAAAGCTATGAAAAAAGCCAAATGTATAGATAAAGGTGTTCACGAAGGCGGAGATCATGGAAAAGAATTTATGCCTGAATACTTAAAGTTTTGGAAAGATAATCTCCTTTAAGTGAAAAAAATATTCCTAGTTTTAATCTGTCTAATTTTTAGTTCAGGTTTAGCTTTGGCTGAACATGGAACAAAAAAAGAAAAAGGATATGGGGCTACACAACCATCAAAAATGAAAGGTGTAAACATATATAAGAGTGGTTTCTATTCATGCGTAAACGGAAAGTTTAAACATAGAACTGGAAAAAAAGTAAAAGATCCCAAAAATACAATTTTAATTATTTACAATCACGGTGGTGGATTTGGTCAACCGGATCAAAAGGAACCTGATAGAAAATCTAGATTACGAGCTACGTGTGGCCTTGGTGGAATTAAAATTGGAGATAAAACAACCATCGTATGGAACAACAAAGAAATGGGTGGTGGTGGTAAATGGGGTGGTGGTGGAAATGAAACTAAAATTTACAAAAAATGTGACCATTTAGGAAGATTTAAAAATAGAACTTTGGAAGAATATGAAAAAAATAAAAATATATCTAATGCAGAAAATAATTTTTTTGAATGCATCATGACAGATTTTAATGCAATGAAAAGATTTGAAAAAACCGTGGAACTTGTAAAAATGTTTAATGAACAAGGAGTGCCTCCCAAGCAAATATTTATTATTGGAGTTTCTGCTGGGGGATGGGATGCTATTCGTATGGCAGGACTTTATGGAAATGGTAATCTTGTGAACGGAGGTATCGGAGTTGACCCGGGCGGCTGGTGGAGAGGTGTACCTCCAGATAATATTTATTGGTTTTATATGTCTGAAGTAAAAAATAAATATACAAAACCACTACCAGTAATGTTTATGGGAATGAATTCTACTGATATTGGAGACTCACGAGCAACTTTTGATGAAATGAAATGGATAAAAGATGTTGGTGGAGAGATGGTTCAATTTCCAGAATATGACATGAAAGCTATGAAGGCTGGTAAAAAAGGTGCAACTGAATTTTACCTTGACGGAGTAGAATGCAAAATCAGAGCAAGAGCAAAAACAGGAATTGGTTTATTTTATAAAGGAGCAAGAGGTCATGCATTCTTTTATTCTGCGTGCTTTCCACATTATCATCCACAAATCATAGATTTTATTACTAAGAAGCTTCAGTAATAAATAATTGCAAAAGCATTAACCTTATATATTGTGTATTTTTATGAGGTTAGGATTTATAGGAACAGGGAAAATAGCATCATCGGTAATTACCGGGATTTGCAATTCAAAGATATCTTTTAAAAAGATACTAGTATCACCAAGAAATAGAAATATTGCTCAAAGGCTAAAAAGAAAATTTAGAAAAGTTTCAATTGCAAAAAACAATCAAGAAATAGTTAATGCTTGCAATTGGGTTTTTCTGGCAGTTACACCCAAAGTAGGAAAAAAAATAATACCTAATCTAAAATTTAGATCTAACCAAAAGGTCATAAGCTTTATTGCTACAATTAATTTAGCTCAGCTTAAAAAAGCTATTGGCAAAAAGGTTAAGATTGTCAGAGCCATTCCACTTCCTCCAATTTCAATTCGAAAAGGATCAGTGCCTATTTGTCCGCCTGATAAACAGGTAAAAAGTTTTTTTAATAAACTAGGTACAACGGTTGAAATTAAAAATGAGAAATCATCAAAGAATTTCTGGGCAACCTCAGGAATGATGGCTCCTTTTTATGAACTGTTAAAGGTTTTATCCGATTGGCTGGTTAAAAGAGGCATTAAAAGAAATGAAGCTCAGAAATATATAACTTCTCTTTTTGTAGCATTGTCAGAAGATTCGGTAATGAATTCAAAAAAAGATCTAAAATATTTAGTTAAAGATTCACAAACACCAAAAGGTTTAAACGAACAAGCAGTAAATCAATTGAGAAAAGCGGGTTTTTATAGATCTTTAGAAAATTCTCTTAATAGTATTCTTAAAAGATTAAACAAAGTATAGTTTTTTATGCAGTCAGATTATGAAAATATTCTGCAGGTCGATGGACTTTCAAAATATTTTGGAGGACTTGCGGCTGTTTCAAATTGTTCCATAAAAATTAAAAAAGGATCGATCACAGGTGTTATTGGTCCCAATGGCTCAGGCAAAACAACTTTATTTAATTTAATTGCGGGTAATTTAAAGCCAAATGAGGGAAAAGTTCATTTGTACGACGAAGATATTACTGGAGTCGCTTCCCATGAACTATTTTCTAAAGGATTACTCCGTACATTCCAAATTGCTCACGAGTTTACAAATTTAACTGTTTTAGAAAACTTAATGATGGTTCCGGGTAACCAATCCGGTGAAGATCTTATTAATGCTTGGTTTAAAGCTAAGATTGTAAATGAAGAAGAACAAAAAATAAAAGAAAAAGCATTTGAAGTCATTGAGTTTTTAAACCTTAAACATTTAACCAATGAGCTTGCAGGAAATTTATCGGGAGGCCAAAAAAAGCTTCTAGAACTTGGAAGAACCATGATGGTGAATGCAAAAATTGTTTTGTTGGATGAGGTTGCAGCAGGAGTTAACAGAACTTTATTAAAAGAGATCAGTAATTCAATTTTAAGACTCAACAAAGAAAAGGGTTATACATTTTGCATGATTGAGCATGATATGGATTTCATTAGTCGAATGTGTGATCCAGTAATTGTTATGTCAGAAGGAACTGTTCTATTTCAAGGAACTGCAGATGAAGTTAAAAATAATGAACAAGTGATTGAAAGTTATTTGGGCCGAAGAACAGTAATCGAGAAAGAAAAAAACTAATATGGCTTATTTTTCTGGTGAAAAAATGACGGGTGGTTATGGAGGACCTGATATTATTAACTCTTGTACAATCAGTGTAGACAAAGGTGAAATTGTTACAATTTTGGGACCCAATGGTGCAGGAAAATCAACAGCAATGAAGGCTCTTTTAGGAATGTTAAATCTCCGTGAAGGGAAAATTACGATTAATGAAAAAGATATTTCAAATTTGAGTCCACAAGATCGAGTTAAAGAAGGCATTTCCTTTGTTCCCCAAACTAGAAATGTATTTACAGGCATGACTGTTGAGGAAAACCTGGAAATGGGTGCTTATTTAAGGGACGAAAATTTTCAAGATACGCTTAATGAAATTTATGGATTATTTCCAGTTTTAAAGGAAAAAAGAAATCAATTGGCAGGTCAACTATCTGGAGGCCAAAGGCAACAGGTCGCCCTTGGAAGAGCGATGATGATTAAACCTTCTGTTTTGATGTTAGATGAACCAACCGCAGGAGTGTCTCCGATCGTGATGGACGAATTATTTAATCACATTATTAAAGTTCGAGAAACTGGTGTAGCCATTTTAATGGTCGAACAAAATGCTAGACAAGCTTTGAGTATTGCAGATCGTGGATATGTATTAGTAACCGGGGAAAATAAATTTTCTGGTTCTGGCAAGGAACTATTAAACGATCCAGAAGTAAGAAGATCATTTTTAGGTGGATAATATGGATTTTGTAAATGCTTTAGTATTACTCTCAAATTTTGTAATTGTACCTGCTCTTTCATATGGATCTCAATTGGCTCTCGGAGCAATGGGAGTAACTCTAATCTATGGAATATTAAGATTTGCAAATTTTGCATATGGAGACTTAATGGCTTTTGGAACTATGTTTGCAATTTTGTTTACTTGGTTCTTTCAATCTATTGGAATTAGTCTTGGAGTTTTACCAACTGCATTGCTAGCCATACCCTTTGCAATAATTATTGCAATTTTATTTAGTTTACTGATTGATAAATTTGTTTTTAGTTATTACAGAATTAAAAAAAGTCCTCCCGTTACTCTTGCAATGGTGAGCATTGGAGTGATGTTTGTAATAAATGCAATTATCAGAATTATCATAGGACCTTTCGATCGAAGATTTTTTGATGGAGAAAGATTCATCATAAGGGCCAATGAATTTAAAGAAATGACAGGTTTGAACGAAGGTTTAGCAATTAAGTCAACACAAGTTTTAACTTTATTTGTAACGATTGTGGTTGCCTCAATATTGTTTTGGTTTTTAAACAAAACTAGAACAGGAAAGAGCATGAGAGCGTATTCGGATAATGAAGATCTCGCTTTATTGTCTGGGATTAGTCCAGAAAGAGTAGTAATGATTACCTGGATTATAGCAGCTATTTTAGCAACCATTGCAGGAACTTTGTATGGTTTAGATAAAAGTTTTAAACCCTTTACATATTTCAATAATCTACTGCCTATTTTTGCCGCAGCGATAGTAGGAGGAATTGGCAATCCTTTGGGTGCTTTTCTAGGAGGATATGTAATCGCTTTTTCTGAAATATTTATAACTTATGCGTATAAGAAATTTTTTGCCTATCTTCTTCCAGAAAGTTTAGAACCTAACAGCTTAATTCAATTACTGTCTACAGACTATAAGTTTGCAGTGTCGTTCTCAATTCTAGTTATTGTTTTATTATTTAGACCATCGGGCATTTTTAAAGGGAGGGTCTTATGAGACAATATTTAAATGTTTTTACCGCTTATATAATTATGGGACTATTAATTATACTTGTTGGAATATTGCAATCTTGGGGGGTTGCACTTGCAATATTAAATCTTTGTTTAATATCAGCTGTCATGACTATGGGTGCAAATATCCAGTGGGGATATGCGGGATTAATTAATTTTGGAATAATGGGCTATGTCGCCTTAGGAGGGCTGGCTGCTGTATTAGTTTCAGTGCCACCTGTTAGAGAAGCTTGGCAAGTGGGTGGATTGAATATGATTTTATGTTTGTTTTTAATTGTACTACTCATATTTGCCATTCGTTACATTTTAAAAAATTTTAGGAAATCAAATAAAAGGAATCTCGGCATTGCATTGGCTATTATTATAGGACTAATATCTTTAAGATTAATTTCAGGTCCTGCAATTGAATCTATCGAGGCTGTTAGCCCAGCTACGACAGGCTTTCTTGGTGGACTAGGTCTACCCATAATTTTCTCTTGGATTGTAGGTGCATTATTTGCAGCATCAATAGCATATGTAATAGGAAAAGTTGCCTTGGGTCTTAGAGCAGATTACTTAGCAATAGCAACTCTTCTTATTTCTGAAATTATAATTGCGATAGTAAAACATGAAGATTGGTTAGCAAGAGGAGTAAAAAATGTGATTGGTCTAAAAAGACCAGTGCCCTATGAAGTTAATCTTCAAACTTCAGATTGGTTTATCAGTTTGATTGAAAGACTTAATAAAGGAACTTTAAATTTAATTACCGATACATCAGAAAAACAAGAAGTCCTTAGACAATTAGTTATTGAAGGATCAACTATATTCGTAAAACTTTGCTATGCAGGCCTTTTTACGGCAGTAGTAATAATTTTATTAATACTTACGCAAAAAGCGCTTTACTCTCCTTGGGGCAGAATGATGAGAGCAATTAGAGATAACGAAGAAGCAGCCAACGCAATGGGAAAAAATGTTGTTAAACGGCATCTTTATATTTTTGTTTTAGGATCTGCAGTTGTTGGAATAGCTGGAGCTATGTTAACTACTTATGACGGACTATTTACTCCTGGAAGTTACCAACCAATGAGATTTACATTTTTAATATGGGTGATGGTTATCGTTGGGGGCAGTGGAAATAATTTTGGTGCAATTTTAGGTGGTTTTGCAGTTTGGTTTGTGTGGATTGAGGCAGCACCTATATCGTTATTTTTAATTAATGTTCTTGTTGGTGGATTAGAAGATACAAATCAATTTAAAAGTCATCTTGTTAATAGTGTGCCATACTTTAGATATTTAATGATGGGCGTAGGCTTATTATTAATAATGAGATATAGACCCAAGGGAATTTTACCTGAGAAAATTAAACATGTTTAGTAAATGAAAAAAATATTATTATATTTCTATATATTTGTACTAGTTTGTGGAAATGTTTTTTCAGAATCAATAAATAAAAATTCTGAATTAGATAAACTTTTTTGATCAACTTAAAAAAACAGATAATTTTTCTGTAGCTTTTGAGATAGAAATGCAAATCTGGCAAATTTGGTCCACTCATCCAACTAAAGATGAATTGACTAAATCATTGGCTCATGGTTCTAAATTAATGTCTGATGGTAAACTACAATTGGCTTATGACATTTTTTCTGAGATTGTGCATTTAGAACCGAATTGGGCAGAAGGATGGAATAAACGTGCGACGGTTCTTTACTTAATGAGCAAATACAATAATTCTTTAGAAGATATTAACAAAGTTTTAGATATTGAGAACAGACATTTTGGTGCTTTGTCAGGTCAAGGATTAGTATATATCAAACTAAATCATTATGAAAAAGCTATTAGTAGTTATAAAGAGGCACAAAAAATATATCCCTCTATAAAATCTTCTGAAAAAATGATCCCTCAACTTGAGAAATTAATAAGAAAAGAAGTTATATGAAATGATTGAAATCCCTGGGATTGTATTAGTTCAAAGAATTTGGGAGTTTAAAAGTTACGTTTTCTTTAATAATTTCAAACTCTTCTGTGGAAACAGAAAAATGTTTTTTTACTTCAGAAATAAACTCTTGAACTAATTTTTCAGGCGCAGACGCTCCTGAAGTTAAACCAATTTTTTTACAATTAATAATGTGTTTTAAAGGTAGTTCTTTGCTAAAATCAAACAATTCAGATTTTTTACATCCCGAATTTTTTGCCACCTCAACTAGTCTTTTGGAATTAGAAGAGTTTTCACTGCCAATTACAAAAAACATGTCACAGAGAGGTGCAATTTTTTTAACAGCATTTTGTCTGTTTGTTGTTGCATAACATATATCTTCTTTTATTGGTGATTTGATATTTGGATATTTTTTTTTTAAAGATTCTATAATATCTTTTGTATCGTCAACAGATAAAGTAGTCTGGGTTACATATGCTAGCGGTTTTTTAAATTGATCAAATTTTAGTTCTTCAGCATCATTATATGTTTCAATTAATTTAATATTTCCTTCTGGGATTTGACCCATTGTTCCAAGAACTTCAGGATGATTTTTGTGACCTATAAGAATTATTTCATAGCCATTTTTATATAAATGTTCGGCTTCTCTGTGCACTTTCGTAACAAGAGGACAGGTTGCATCAACATAAAAAATTTTTTTATTTTTTGCTTGTAAGGGAACTGATTTTGGAACTCCGTGAGCTGAAAATATTACAGGTCTTGATGTATCCTTTATTTCCTCTAATTCCTCTACAAATATTGCTCCTTGTTTTTTTAAATTTTCAACAACCTGTTTGTTATGAACGATTTCATGTCTAACATAAACAGGTGAACCAAATTTTTTTAAAGTTTTTTCCACTATTTCAATAGCTCTATCTACACCGGCACAAAATCCTCTAGGTTTAGCTAACAATATTTTTAATTCTTTAGTCATACATAAATTTTCGATGTTATTTATTTTTTATCTAAAATATTAGCTAATTTATCAGAAATTGACTTTATAAATAAGATTTATCTGTAAAATAATATGATTAACAAATTATAAAAAACCTCAGCAGTTTTCACCACTGAGGTTTGTAAAATTAATTTTATCTTTGTTTTTTAGTCTTAAATTTACCGCCTTTAATTTCTTTTTCTAGAAAAGAACCAAAAGCTTCTCCAACATCTGTAAAATTAACAGCTGTTGCTCCTTCATAATCAATCGCTTTGCCTTTAGCTAAAAGATCGAGACCTTTCTTCAGATCGCCAGGGTATATTTTTTTTCCTGGTCCATTCGCTACAGCCATTACATGTTTAGCAATTGAAGCACGATCAGCAGAATTTCCAGCTTGCATTGCAAGTACAATTAAAGCTGCTGCATCATAAGATTCTCCTGTGTATGGTCCAGACGAATCAATTCCTGCAGCGCTCGCAATTTTACTAAAAACACCTGCACCCTTACCTGTAGAACCTGGTAAAGAACCAAACGATTTATTTAAACTCTTTCCAAAGGCATCAGTAAGCGATTCACCAATCATACCATCAGACAAAATAAATGTATCAAAAGCACCTGAATCTAAAGATCCTTGAATTATACCTTTACCACCTTGATCCAGATAACCAATTACAGCTACGGCATCTCCACCAGCGGCTGCCAAAACTGATACCTCGGCACTATAATCTGCTTTGCCATCTTCGTGTGCAGCAACAGTAGTTACTTTAATACCATGAGCTTTAACGGCTGCAGAATAAACATCAGCTAAACCTTTTCCATAGTCATTATTTGTATAAGTGATTGCAACACTTTTAATTTTTCTATCTTTAGTTATATCAGCAAGTATTTGTCCTCCACGTGCATCAGAAGGAGCTGTTCTGAAGAACAATCCCTTGTCATCCAAAGTGGTTAAACCTGGTGATGTTGCGGATGGTGATATCATAACAACACCGTTAGGAACTGCTACATTAGAAGCAATTGCACCAGTGACACCAGAGCAATCCGCACCCATAATTGCTGCTACACCTTCTGACACTAAACCTTCAGCAGCAGACGTTGCTGCAGCAGAGTCCACGCAAGTCGAATCTGCTCTTACTGGTGTAATTTTTTCGCCACCTAATAAAGAACCTGAATCAGATGCTTCTTTGAAAGCTAATTCCGCTGAAGCAGCCATTGCTGGAGTTAAAGATTCAATAGGACCTGTAAATCCCAAAATGATTCCCATTTTAATTTCTGCAAATGTGTTTGTCATTAAAACA
Organism: alpha proteobacterium SCGC AAA240-E13; assembly: GCA_000504625.1. Taxonomy (GTDB): domain Bacteria; phylum Pseudomonadota; class Alphaproteobacteria; order Pelagibacterales; family Pelagibacteraceae; genus AAA240-E13. Next base: position 15,513 of record AZHR01000005.1, on the reverse strand, counting down.
GACAAAAGCATAAATGCAGCAATGAACAATCTTTTCATTTTTACCCCTCTAATTAATTTGTAAAAAAAGAAAGTATTTACTGTTAATATTTCTTTTTCAATGACTAAATAACGTTATTTTTAAGGGTTCTTTTAAGATTTATCCCATTGTAAAAGGATCAGCCATTGGTTTTTTTGAAGTATTAAACCAAGTTGTTTTGATTCTCGTATAATCTTTTATAGATTCTAGACCAGCTTCCTTACCATATCCACTATCTTTTATTCCTCCAAATGGAGCTGAAGGTGAAATTAACCGATAAGTATTAACAAATGTAATTCCCGCACGTATAGCTTTTGAAACCCTTAAAGCTCTTCCTATGTCTTTAGTATAAACTCCAGAAGATAAACCATATTGATTATCATTCATTTTGTTAATCACTTCTTCCTCTGTATTAAATTTCATTACTGATAAAATTGGACCAAAAAGTTCATTTTCCGCTGCTGGCAAATTATGATTGTCACACTCAATTATTGTTGCAGGGAAATAATAACCATTATTTGATAGCGTATGTCTTTTTCCTCCACACCTTAATTTACCACCTTGTTCAACAGTAAGTCTTATGTTTTTTTCTATTGTTTCTAACTGTTGTAAATTATTCAAAGGACCCATTTGAGTATTTGGATCAATAGGTCCTCCTAGTTTAATTTTATTTGCTCTGTTGGTTAATTTTTTTAGAAAATCATTATAAATATTTTTTTGTAAATACAACCTAGATCCTGCAATACAACTTTGGCCACTGGCTCCAAAGATTCCTGCCGTTATACCATTTAACGCATTTTCTTGATCTGCATCTTCGAAAACTGCTACTGGACTTTTTCCACCTAATTCAAGACTTACCTGAGATAAATTTTCAGCAGAATTTTTAATTATATGTTTCGCTGTTTCTGGTCCACCAGTAAAGGCAATTCTTTCTACAAGTTTGTGACTCGTTAGTGCCTTACCACAAGGATCTCCAAAACCAGTAATAATATTTACAACTCCTTTTGGAATCCCTGTTATTTCAATTAATTTTGCAAATTCCAATAATGTAGCGGGTCCTAATTCTGATGCTTTGATTACAACAGTATTTCCCATTGCGAGTGCTGGAGCAAGTTTAACTGCCGTTAACAACATTTGAGAGTTCCATGGAATAATTGCAGCGACAACACCAATTGGTATCCTTGTTGTAATTACTTGCATATCTGGTTTATCAATCGGTAAAACAGTTCCTTCAACTTTATCTGCTAAACCTGCAAAGTAATCATAATACTCAGCTATGTAATTAGCTTGAGTTTTTGTTTCTCTAAAAAGTTTTCCTGTATCTATTGTCTCAATTTTTCCCAAATGTTCTGCATTTTCTCTTAACTGAACAGCTATTGCTCTTAAGTATTTAGCTCTTTCTCTCGGAAATAATTTTGGCCATTCACCCTCAAAAGCTTTTTGAGCAGATCTAACTGCTTTATCTACATCTTTAAAACTTGCTTCAGGGATTTTAGCCCATGGTTCGTTATTTTCAGGGTTTAATGTTTCGAAAGTTTTTTTGTCTTCTGAGTCGACCCACTTCCAAACCGTTTTCAACTTTTTGGGAAGGATGAACCAAAACTACTTTTCCATCTTTTTCTATTGTTCCCAGAATAAGAACTTCTGAAACGACTCCTGCTATATTTTTTTTAGGAAAATTACAAACCCCTATTACCTGTTTTCCAACTAGATTTTCTTCATTGTAATAATGTGTGATCTGTGCAGAAGATTTCTTTATTCCTGTTTCCGTTCCAAAGTCAACTTCAACTACTAAAGAAGGCTTTCTTGCTTTTTCATTTTTTGAAACTTTTAAAACAGTTCCAACTCTAATTTCTACTTTATTGTAATCTTCAAAGGTTATTTCTTGTTTCATGGTAATGATGTATAATATTATTTAATTTAAATGGCTACGCAAAAAGACATTATTGATCAGGTGTTTCCTGAAACTTTAAAAATTTTATCAGATCTAATAAATTTTCAGACAGTTTCGGGCACCTCAAATCTCAAATTGATCGATTATTGTGAAAAAAAACTAAGTAAACTTGGAGCAACATCGTTTAAAACGTTTCACGATTCAGAATTACAAGCTAATTTGTTTTCCACCATAAATGGCAAAGAAAAATTAAATGGTGGTGGAATTATCTTGTCTGGTCATACGGATGTGGTCCCCGCCTCACCAAAAGAATGGTCATCAGATCCCTATATTGCAAGAGAAAAAGATAACAAGATTTATGGTCGAGGATCGTGTGATATGAAGGGTTTTATTGCTTGCACTTTAGCTATAGCACCTTTTTTCGCTTCACAAAAATTAAAAAAACCCATTCATTTTGCTTACACTTATGATGAAGAAACCTCATGTTTAGGTGCACCGATAATGTTGAAAGAAATAAAAAAACGAAACATTAAATATCCTATTTGCATAATTGGAGAACCTACCAGCATGAAAGCTATTAATGCCCATAAAGGTTATTATGAATACATAACTCATTTTACTGGTTTAGCTGGTCACGCATCAAATCCAGCTAAAGGTGTAAGTGCCGTCGAATATGCAATTCGCTATAGCAATAAACTTATGGAAATAAGAGATGAGCTAAAAAAAAGAAAACCAAAAAATTCAATTTTTTTTCCTCCTTACTCAACTTTACAAATAGGAAGGGTCAAAGGAGGAATAGCTACAAACGTCATTGCTGATCAATGTATTGTTGATTGGGAAGTAAGACCAATCACTCACGATGATGGCAAGTTTGTAACTCAAAATATTGATTCTTATGTAAAAGAAGTTTTATTACCAGAAATGAAAAAAAATTACCCTGAAGCAAATATAAAAAAAGAAACCATTGGAGAAACTATAGGTTTCGAACAAGAAGAAAAATCTGATGCGGTCGATCTCGTTTGTAATCTAACAGGAGATAATTCGAGAGGTACCGTTTCATTCGGTACAGAAGCTGGATTATTTCAAGAAATTGGTATCAGTACCGTTGTTTGTGGTCCAGGTTCAATTGAACAAGCACATACCGTAGATGAATATATAACATTTGATCAACTCAAACTTTGTTTAAAAATGCTTGTTGATCTCAAAGAACGTCTAGCAGCTTAATCTGGATTCCTTACAAAAAGATTTGTTAATTCATAAATAATTGTAGCTGCAGCAAGAGATGTGAGTTCAGCATGATCATATGCTGGAGATACCTCAACAACATCAGCGGATAACAAATTCACCCCTGCAAGACCTCGAAGAACGTTAACCATTTCACGAGTAGTCATGCCAGCAATTTCTGGTGTACCTGTTCCCGGTGCATGAGAAGGATCCAACACATCTATATCGATAGATAGATACAGAGGATTATTTCCAACTTTGTCACGTATCCGTTTAACAATTTTATCTATTCCTTCTGTTTGAAATTCATCGCAGTGGATAATTTTAAAACCGAATTCAGCATCATCTTTTAAATCATTTCTACTATAAAGAGGTCCTCTAATTCCAACATGCATAGAAGAATCTTCCATAAATAATTTTTCCTCTCTTGCTCTACGAAATGGAGTTCCATGTGTATAGGGAGCACCAAAATAAGTATCCCAAGTATCAAGATGAGCATCAAAATGAACTAAAGCGACTGGTCCTTTATTTTTATGATTAACAGCACGTAATAAAGGTAAAGCTATTGTGTGATCTCCACCCATACTTATTATCCCTCCAACTTTAGCTAATAATTCTGTTGCACTTTTTTGAATTTGTTTAATAGCTTCTTTGATATTAAAAGGGTTACAGGTAATATCTCCAGCATCAGCAAACTGGTGGTCTTTAAAGGGTTCGGTATCATAATTAGGATGATAATTTGTCCTAAGATGTCTTGAAGCTTGTCTAATAGCTTGAGGACCAAATCTTGCACCTGGTCGATAACTTGTTCCTGCATCAAAGGGTACTCCTACTATTGCAACATCACAACTTTCGACATCTCTTAATTCTGGCAATCTTGCAAAAGTAGATGGTCCAGCAAATCTGGGAACCTTTGTACCGCTAACTGGTTGTATTGGAGTTTTATCTTTTTTTTTTTTTCATTAAATTATTATAATAAACATTATGATCTTTTTATATATAGTTCTGGACAGTAGGAATGTTGTCGGATTAGTTTAATTACGTAATTTTATACCAGCAATTCCACTTCCTATTGTTCCCGATCCTATTACCACAACTTTTCTAATTTTCATAAATTTTGAAACTTAATACTAGATTATCTTCTGATGCCTCTTATTCTCTCAGATCTTCTTCTTAGAAGTTCTGCAATAACAAGTACTAATGTTGAAAGAACAATTAAACAAGTAGCAACAGCCAGTATAGTTGGGCTTAATTGTTCTCTTAAACCCGTCCACATTTGAATTGGTATTGTTGTGTTATCTAATCCAGCTAAGAACAGTACAATCACAACTTCATCGAAAGAAGTAACAAATGCAAATAAGCCACCAGATATTACTCCTGGTAAAATTAGAGGTAAAGTTATTTTCATAAAAGTATTTACAGGATTGCTTCCAAGGCTAGCTGCAGCTCTAGTTAAGCTATGATCAAAACCTGACAATGTAGCTGTAACAGTAATGACTACAAATGGAGTTCCTAATATTATATGGGCTAAAATAATACCAGTATGAGTAGCTGCTAATCCAACTTTCGCCATAAAAAAGAAAATAGCAACTCCTGAGATAATAAGTGGTACAATCATCGGTGAGATTAAAGTTGCCATTATTATTCCTTTGTAAGGCATATGTCTGCTGCTCAACCCTAATGCTGCAACAGTTCCAAGAATAACTGATCCTAATGTAGCAAATGTTGCAATGAAAAAACTATTTTTTGCTGCTAGTCCCCAAGGATTTTTGGTACCATAAACCATATCATGATACCATCTTAAGGAAAATGCATCAGGATCAAGTTTCTTCATCCCTTCTGAAAAAACCAAAAACTCTTCTGCATTAAATGATAACGGAAAAATTACAAACAATGGTGCTATTAAAAAGAAAAACACACAGCCACAAATAAATAAATAGAAATAATGCCAAATTCTATAATGTGGTTCTGTATACTTTAGTAAAGCCATATCTATCCTAATTTAATATTATCAATTCCAACTAGTTTGTTATAAACCCAATAAACAACCAAAACTCCTGTCAATAGCATTAATCCCATCGCTGATGCAAAACTCCAATCTAGAGTGCTTTTCATTTGGTACGCTATTTGGTTGCTAATAAGAGTTCCTGAAGCTCCTCCAACTAACTCTGGGGTAATGTAATAACCTACTGCAATAATAAAAACTAACAAGCACCCTGCGCCAATGCCAGGTATTGTTAAAGGAAAATATACTTTCCAAAAAGTAATAAATGGTGTTCCACCAAGTGATTTTCCAGCCCTCATCAAGCTTGGTGATATAGTTTTCATAACACTGTACAATGGCAGTACCATAAAAGGTAAAAGAATTTGTGTCATTGCAACATAGGTACCAGTTTTATTGTACATCATTTCGGGTCTGTTATCGTTAGCTACCAATCCTGTCCAGACAAAAACATCATTTACGATTCCCTGTTGTTGCAACAAAATCATCCAACTTGCAGTTCTTACAAGTAAAGAAGTCCAGAATGGTAAAAGAACACAAATCATTAATAAATTGCTATATTTCATTGGCAAAGTAGCAAGCAAATGCGCGATTGGATAAGCCATTAAAAAACAAAAAAGTGTAACAAAAAAAGCTATTTCTAAAGTTCTTAACCATAAAATCTTATAAATTCTTCTTTCCTCAGGAACTTCAACTATTTTACCTTCTTCATTTTCATACATATCCACACCTTTTAAATATTTTGCATAAGTGTATGTCGGCGCTCTTCTTTTAAGTGCTCTCCAATATTCAACATCAGCCCATCTTTTATGAACAGCCATAATCTGTTCTTTATAATTTCCTTCTTCGAATTTTTTCATTTTTCTTGCTAATTTTTTTAAAATACTTTTGAAGCCGTTTTTTTCATAATTCATTTGTGTTGCTAATTTTCCATGTCTTTTCTCTTCAACTAGGATTTTGTAATCTTGGTAAAATGCTTCAAAAACCTCTTCGGAAGGAAGATCTTTTCCATCCCACTGTTTCATTGCTTTAAAAGTTTTAGGAAGCATATTGGTAACCATTCGATCATCAATGCTTGTAAAAAGCAGACTTACTATGGGAGAAATATACGCAATTATTAAAAAAAATAATAAAGGAGATACAAGTAAAAAAGCTTTTATCTTATTTCTTTTCTCTACTTTTTTTAGACTTTCCTCTAGAGGAATGCCGCCAGTTGTTAAAATTTTTTGTGTTTCGCTACTCATATAAATAAAAAAAAAGGGCGGTTATTAAATAACCGCCCTAAATATAATATACAATTTTAGTCTTTGTAACTTAAAATTACAGACCTGCTTTCATAGCTTCCCATCTTTCACCAATCTCTGTGCTGTTATCAGCCCAAAATATTGGATCAACTAGGAAGTAGTTTTTTGTGTTATTTGGATGAGTTGGCATTTGTTCCATCATGTTTGTTTTACCATCTTTATACCAAGGCTCACCTGCTTCTATAACCTTAAGAGAAGATTTTCTCCAAGGTGCATAAGCAATATATTTTGCAGATCCTGCTAATCCGTGTGTACTTGTCATCTCTGCAACAGCTTTCATAGCATCAGCTTGGTTTGGTCCACCTTTAACTATAGACATATATTGATAGTCAAGACCTTGAGCGTCCCATACTTGTTTAAGTGGAGCACCTTCCCCTATTTCAGCGTTAAAGAATCTTCCATTCCAACCTGTTGCCATAACAACTTCACCCTGCATAAGTAGTTCAGGTGGTTTAGCACCAGCGGACCAAAATACACATCCTCCATTTGGATCTTCACAAAGTTCTTTGATCTTATTAAATGCTCTATCAAGACCTTCGTCTGTTTCAAGTATTTCATAAATTTTACTTCCACCTTTTCTAGGTTTAATACCATCAGCCGCTAAAGCTATTTCTAGATTATGCATAGCGCTTTTATAGATACCTCTTTTTCCAGGCCATTTTTTAGTGTTGAAAAAATCTTTTATTTTTTTTGGCTTTTTGCTACCAATTTTTTCGTCATGATAAGCATAAGTCCAAGAATATAAAATATTTCCTACAGCACATTTGCTAGGCATTGTAGTAAAGAAATCCTCACTTGCAGGAGTACCGTCTGGTGCTGGAGGAAAATCTTTATCAAAATCAAACTCAACAAAGAGACCTTCGTCACATCCAATAATAGTATCCATAGCATAAACGTCCATTACGTCCCAAGTAATTGCACCTGCTGCTATTTGCGCCTTAACTTCTGATAATCCACCTGAATAGTCTACCCAATCAACTGGAATACCTAATTTCTTAGCTGCCGGATCACCGTAACCTAATTTTTGACTCTCTGTATATGCTCCACCCCAAGAGACCATTACTACAGCCCACGAAGATGTAGTTACAGAAACAGCAAAAAACAGTAACAGTAACGCCCTAATAAAATTTTTCATTATTCCCCCTATAAAATTATAAGTTATCGTTGCAATATTAGAGCAAATTAATTCAATTTAATCAACCATTGAATGTGGTCGTTTTTTTTAAGAAATCTTACAGTTACGGTTAGGTTAAATCCAATGCCCTACAGTCTTTACTGTGCCAACCGATAATCATTTCGCTTCCAAGTTTTAGATCCATTCTGGTTGAGCTATTTGGAATTTTTAAAATAAATTGAGATTTACCAAGTAAATTCATACGTATTCTTGTATGGTCACCATGGTATATTACTTCTTCAATTTTTCCCTTAAACTTATTTTCTATTTTCTCCTCAGGATTTATTAAAGCTCTCTCTGGCCTTAAAGATATTTTTGTTTTATCTCCTTTTAGTTTTACAGAAATAGGATTTGCTAAAATCTCATCACCACTTCCAAGTTTAACTCTGCATTTATTCCCCGAAATTTCTGATACTTCTCCCTGGAAAGTATTGTTTTCACCGATAAACTCTGCAACAAATGAATTAACTGGTTCTTCATATAATTTGTCAGGATTAGATAGTTGTTGAATCTTTCCTTCATTAAATACTGCAATACGATTAGACATAGTTAAAGCCTCTCCTTGATCATGGGTAACATATACTACAGTAACACCCAAACTTTCATGAATATGTTTTAACTCATACTGCATACTTTCTCTTAGATTTTTATCTAATGCTCCTAGTGGCTCATCCATTAATACTAATTTTGGATCGAAAACTAATGCACGAGCAACTGCAACACGTTGTTGTTGACCTCCAGAAAGTTGACCTGGCATTCTAGTTTCAAAACCCGTTAAAGAAACCATCGACAAAGCTTTGTTTATTTTTTTATCTGTCTCATCTTTAGATACTTTTCTTACTTTTAATGGAAAGGACAAATTTTCGTAAACTGTCATATGTGGAAATAATGCATAATTTTGAAACACCATGCCGATTCTTCTTTTATATGGTGGAATATTGCTAATAGCCTCTCCATCCAAATAAATTTCTCCATTAGTTGGAGTTTCAAAACCCGCAAGCATCATTAAAATCGTTGTTTTTCCTGAACCGGAAGGTCCTAATAACGTTAAGAATTCTCCTTGAGCTACATCTAAATTAAGATCTTTTACTACTAAGATTTCACCGTCATAGCTTTTATCGACTTTTTTAAACTTTACGAAGCTATCTGTCTCAGACATAGGAATTTAAAACACTACTTAATAAGTTTTTCAAGGAAAATATTAATTATCCTTTAATATGCAATCCTCTTGAAAATTTACAGAATAATTCACGACCTTTTTCAGTCACTCTGATTGCTTCACTGCTTTCTACTCCCCAATTTCCAAATTGCATAACCGCTATCATATGAAATGTTACATTAGGTTGTAAAATAGTTTTATCTCCTTTTTGAATATTTAAGGTATGTTCACCCCAATCTGGTGGATAACCAATTCCAATTGAATATCCTGTTCTTGAACTTTTTTCTATTTTATATTTATCTAAAACTTTCCAAAACTTTTGTGCCACTTCATCGCAGGTTTTTCCTGGTTTTACTTCTGAAATTCCCTCATCTAAAGCTTCGTTGGTTGCTTTCATTGTATCAATTTTTTTTTGATCTGCTTCTCCAAGCAAGATTGTTCTCGCCATTGGACAATGATATTTTTTGTATACACCCGCTAATTCGATAATAGTTGCTTCGTTCTTTATGAATTTTTCTTCAGTCCAAGTTAAATGTGATGCTGATGTACCCTTGCCAGTTGGTAGCATGGGTACTATACCTGCATAATCACCACCAAATTGTAACGTGCCACTAATTAATGATCTTTGAATTTCAGCAACAGCATCACATTGTCTAACCCCTGGCTTAATGTGATTTATTGCAGTTTTCATTCCATTTTCAGCAATTTTTGCAGCTGTTCTCATTAATTCAATTTCTGTGTCAGATTTTATGCACCTTACCCAATTCACTAAAAATTCAGCATCTTTAATTTTTGCATTAGGCAGTCCATTAACTATTGTTTCACAGCATGTGGCTGTGAAGTAATGACAATCTTTTTCTAAAGCAATAGAAAGGTTATCCCATTTTCTATCTTTTATTATTTTAACCAAAAACTCATATGGGTGTGCAGGTGGAGCATGGATATATTTTTCGGGATATTTGATGATATTTTTTTCGTTAAGATATGTTTTGATAAAGGCTCCTCCGGCATCTTGTTCTCGAACAAAACAAATTGGCTCTTCTTCTTTAATATGAATTAATAAACATTGCGGCATATAAAAAGAATGTGCATCATATCCACTTAAATAATTCATATTTGCGGGGTCGCTTGAGATTAACAAATCTATTCCTTTTTTTTGCATTTCAGTTTGTACCTTGATCAATCTTCCTTTGTATTCAGTTTTAGTAAAAAGCATTTAATTTTTCCTTAATAATTTTCCACATCCTTCGATCGAAGAGTCATATCCAACTGATCGAATGGAATCCCAAATTAAAACTTGATTGCTAGAAAGTACTATTTTTTTTATTTTATTTTCTAATTCCTGAATAATTTCAAATGCTGGCAAAGCTGTACAAGAAATAAATAATGCTTCGGCATTGACCATATCCATTTTTGACAATGTTTCGAGTAAATACTTAAGATCAATTTTTCCAATATCTAAATCTGAATCCAGATTAAAACTTGCGAACGATTGTATATCAAAACCTTCATTTTCAAAATAATTTATAACTTTTTCATTAATAGGTTGAGGATAGGGAGTAAAAATTGAAATTTTTTTTAAATTAAAGTGTTTCAAAGCTTTAACAGATGAAGTAATTGGAGTTGTTACTTTACAATTTGGTTTTGCTAATCGAATTTTATCAGTTATTTTATTTATTCCTGCAGCGATTGTTCCTGATGTACACCCATATGCTACTGTATCTAAAGTTTGATTAGGCAAAATGTTTTCTGTCACTTCTGTTAGTCTTTCTGTCATTTTTATTAAATTTTTATCCGTTAAAGGATTGTAGAAGGGCAATCTATTAACAAATAAATCGATGGGTAAATTTATAAATATTGAGTTAAAATCTTTTTCTATTGAAAAGTCAGTTGATAAAGCAACTAGTCCTATTCTTGAATTAGTATTATCTCTAAATTTAGGTTTTATAGAAGTAGACTTCATTAGAAAAATTCTATTTTATTACTCTCTTTAATACAAATAATTAACCAAATATATATTGCTTTCATCTCATTAGTAAATTAACATTATTTAAAAGCGATACATAACTCGTCGTAAATTACGGAAGTGGGATCGGTCGTCTTTAAAATTTATTTTAAAGGAGATGCTGATGAAGATTGGATATTTTTGTAACACCACTAACTGGACAAAAAAACCATATACGAAAATTTTAGACGAAGCTCGAGATATTGCCAATTATTGTGATAAAAATGGTTGGGATTCCATTTGGTTCACCGAACATCATCTTAATCATGAAGGAATGGAATCTTGTGCAAACCCTTTAATGATGGGTACGGATATTGCCGCAAGAACCAAAAAAATACGAGTAGGACAAGCTTGTAATGTAATTACGTTTTGGAATCCAATTAGATTAGCTGAAGATATTGCTACTCTAGATAACCTTTCTAATGGACGAGTTGAGGTTGGAGTTGGAAGAGGAATTTATGGTCGAGAGGCCCTTCACTTAAATGTAGAAGCAGATTTAATAGACCAGGCTAAAAATAAAAGATTATTTGAAGAAACTCTAACTATCATGAAAAAAGCTTGGACTGAAAAATTTTTTAGTCATCAAGGAGAATTTTATACTTATCCTGCGCCTGATTTCGTTTGGCAACATGATATGAGTCCACCTACTGAAGATTTTGTAGATCTAAAAACTAATAATTTAAAAAAAATCAGCGTGGTACCTCGGCCTTATCAAAAACCACATCCACCAATATGGCAAGTAGTGGATTCGCCAAGTTCAATTAAAAGAGCAGCGGAAATTGGTATCAACTGCATAATGTGGATACCAACAGTTAAATCTTTAAAAAAAAGATTTGAGATTTACAAAAATGCTAAATCAGAAAAAGAAAAAAGAGATGTACCTATGGGTGAGGGTATTTGTTTAGTTCGTGACTTGTTCTTGGCCGATACTATGGAAAAAGCTAAGGAGCTTGCTGGAGAACAAATGGTTAATTATATGCGTTGGGTTTGTCACTGGCGGGGATTAGGAAGTCATACAGATCCAGGTGAAGAACTACCAAAAACGAAAAATAAACTTGATTTATTATCATATGATTTTCTTCACAAACGTAATATGCTTTTTGGAACTGTAGAATATGTTATTGAAAAAATAGAAGAGTTAAAATCTGAATTAAATCTTCAAAATTTACAAGTATGGTCAAACTTTCCTGGGGTTAAGCACGAAGATTGTATGCGTAGTATAAAATTGTTCACAGAAAAAGTTATGCCTCAATTTAAAAACAAATTAAATACAGACATAAAAAAAGTCTCTTGAAAAATTCACAAAAAGAAAAAAATATACAAAAAATGACTGGTGGTCAGGCAGCTGTTCAAGCACTAAAAAAAGAAAAAACAAAACATGTTTTTGGTTTAATTGGTTCTGCCACTATGGAAATATTTGATGCCCTTTACCAAGAAAAAGAAATTAATTTTATCGGTGTAAGGGATGAAAGAACTGGAACACATATGGCAGATGGTTATGCACGTGCATCTAATAAACCAGGAGTAATACTTGCTGGGCAAAATGGACCAGGTGCTACAAATTTGGTTACAGGTATAGCCCAGGCGGCAGCGGCATTTTCGCCTGTTGTTTCAATTGCGGGTTCTTATTCAACAAAAGATAAATTGCAGGATGCTTTTCAAGGTGTCGATCAACAATCTTTATTTAAACCAATAACCAAAAAAACTTGGACAATTAAAGAAACAAAAAAAATACCAAAAATATTTAGCAAAGCTTTTAATTTAGCCATGTCTCCAAGAAGAGGACCAGTTCAATTAAATTTACCAAGAAATATTTTATCAGATTTTGCTAAATTCAATATAGATCAAAATAATAAATCTTATGAAACTGACAACTTTTCTGAAGGTAAAACAAAAGATATTAAAAAAGCAGTTAAAATAATTCATTCAGCAAACAAACCAGTTATTATTGTTGGAGGAGGAATAAAATACAAGGGCAAATATAGTGAGGTAATCAAACTTGCTGAATTGCTAAATTCACCAATTGTCACGGCTGCTGGTCATGGTGATGCTATTCCATTTAATTGTAAATTAAATGCTGGTCAAATGGGTCCACGAGGAAACACTGTTGCCTCAGGATTAGTTAAAGAATCTGATGTTATTATAGCTCTTGGAACACGGCTTGGATTTAATTCAACCTTCTATTCATATGAAAATTTGAATAAGAAAGCTAAAATTATTCAAATCGAGTTAGAAAAAAAAATGATAGGAAGATATTTCCCAGTAGCAGTTGGAATTTGTGCAGATGCCACGACAGTAGCAAAACAATTAAGTAACGAAATCAAAAGTAAAAAATTACATTCAGAAATTGATGATTGGACAAAAAAATATTTAAATGAAAGAGCCAACTACTTAGAAAAAAGAGATCTAACACTAAATAAATTTCCTATTCAACCCAATACTCTATTTAAACAGTTAAGAAATGTATTGCCAAAAAATTCGGCAATTACTCTTGATGCTGGAACTTTGTGCCTTCAAGCGACCGACGCTCTTGAATATTATGATCCACCCTCGTTATTTACTCCTCTTGATTTCGGTCTAGTAGGTTTTTCTTTTGCTTGTGGTCTGGGAGTAAAAGTAGCACGTCCCAATAAAACGGTAGTTAGTTTAATGGGAGACGGAGGTTTTGGAATGACAATTTCTGAATTAAGCACTGCAGTAAATTACGATATTAATACTATTACAATAGTCATGAATAATAAAAGTTGGGGTGCTGAAAAAGCCTACCAAAAAGATTTCTTTGGAAAACGTTACATAGGATCTGATATAAGCAGTCCACCGTTTGATAAAGTTGCAGAACTTTATGGTGCGAATGGTTTTAAAGTTGAGCGTACTTCAGAAATTAATGAAGCTGTTAAGGCTGCATTGCAAAGTAATAAACCTTCTGTTATAGATGTCGCGGTGGATCCAAGAGCACTATACAGTTTTCGAAGAGATAGTTTTAAATACAGATCAAAATAAATGGATTTAATTTTAAGAAAATTTGCAAAATTTGTTGATAAAACATTTGTTGAAGGCGGAAAGAAAGCAAAAGAACCTGTTTTATTAGTTTCTGTTGCTGCAGTTATAAAAAATCCTTGGGCTGGAAAAGGATTTGTAGAAGATTTAAAACCAGTTATTCTTGATTTGGCTCCAAAGCTTGGTGATATTTTGGTTTCGGAACTAATTAAAGAAATAGGTACCGGTGAAAAAATTTTAGCTTATGGAAAAGCTGCTGTAGTTGGTTTAGCAGGTGAGATTGAACATGCTTCGGCATTTATACATACATTGAGATTTGGAAATAAATTTAGAAACGCTGTTGGAGGAACTTCTTATCTAAGTTTCACGAATACTAGAGGTCCTGCCGGATGTAAAATTTCAATCCCGATGATGCACAAAACAGATAGTGGATTAAGACCTTATTATTTAACTCATGAATTTAATATTCAAGATGCTCCTTGTGACAATGAAATTGTAATTGCTATTGGAGGGTCACCAGGTGGAAGAGCTCATGCAAGAACTGGAGATCGTTATCAAGATATGAAAGAAATGGGAATAAAATATCCCAAATAATTTCGATGCCAACTACATCTGATTCTTTTAATACTTTTTATTCCATAAACGAAGTTAATGACAAAAATCCAATTGTATTTATACATGGTGTAGGCCTTAACAGTGAAATGTGGTATCCACAAATCGATTTTTTCAAAAATTATAACACAATAGTTTATGATTTACCGGGACATGGAAAAACACCTCTTAATAAGACTAATCTACAATTTGATGATTATTCTAAGCAATTGTTTGAATTAATTAACGAATTAAATCTTAAAAAGATTCACTTAGTTGGTTTTTCATTAGGAGCACTTATTGCTAGAGATTTTGCAGCTAAACATTATGATAGATTATGTTCATTAATAATACATTCATCAATATATAAAAGGACAGAAAATCAAAAAAGGGTTGTTATAAATAGATTAAACTTAGCCGAATTGAACAGGCCAGCTTCGAAAATAACTGCTTTGAAAAGGTGGTTGACAGAAGATTTTATAAAAAAAAATCCAAAAGTTTATGAAAAAATATATAAAGTTCTAGAAACCAATAATCATAATAATTTTTTAAAATCTTACAAACTTTTTGTTTATTATGATGATGATGACAGTATGCTTGAAAAAATTAAAGTTAATACACTTATAACTACAGGAAAAAATGATGTAGGTTCAACACCTGAAATGTCTAGAAATTTAAGTAATAAAATTAAAGACAGTAAATTCGTCGAAATTAAAGAAGGAAAACATCTTTGTAGTATAGAATGTGCTGAAGATGTTAATATAGTTTTTAAAACATTTGTTGATAAAAATAATGCCTAAACTTAAAGAATATAAAATGTTTATTGATGGTAAGTGGGTCGACTCAGAAGACAAAAAAACTTTCGAAACATTAAACCCTGAAAATAACGAACCATGGGCTAAAATCCCTGAAGCAAGTTTTAAAGATGTAGATAAAGCAGTTAGATCTGCTCAAAAAGCTTTTGAGGGTGAATGGCCAAAATTATTTCCGAGAGAAAGAGCTAAATACTTAAGAGCAATAGCTGTTCAGTTAAGAGAAAATGCAGAACATTTGGGAAAAATTGAGACAATAGATACAGGAAAACTTTTTAGAGAAACAAAAACTCAAGCTAATTACATAGCTGAGTATTATGATTACTTTGCAGG
>AZHR01000004.1 GCA_000504625.1 alpha proteobacterium SCGC AAA240-E13 | reverse complement strand
AAAAGGAATTTTTACTAACCAACTTGGCGAAAAATATGAGGGAGGATTTGCACAAGGCTTATACAACGGACAAGGAACCTACACATGGCCTGATGAAAAAAAATACGTTGGAGAATGGCAAAATGGTAATAAACATGGGCAAGGAACCTACACATGGCCTGATGGAAAAAAATACGTTGGAGAATATAAAAATGATGAATTTCACGGACAAGGAACTTTTATATTTCCACAAGGAGCACATTCAGTTGATGAATTAAAAGATGGTGAATACCACGGACGAGGAATGGCAACAATGTCATTTGGAACATATATTGGAGAATTTAAAGATGGTAAATACCATGGACGAGGAACTTTAACTTTACCTGACGGAAGAGTTTTAAAAGGTATCTGGAAAAGAAATTACCTAAAATAATAATTAAATGAAAAAATTATCTCTATACGTGTTTCTGGTTTTAGGACTCTTGTTGTTTTTATATAATTATTCGTTCAGTATTAAAACTTATTTAAAATGTGAATCATTATACCAAGAGCCAGAAAAAGTTTCATATTTTTCCTTTGATAAACATCATATTTGGAGTGACTATGACCAAATAAATTCCAAATTTAGAAAAGAATCAAACTCTAGTTATGGAGAAAAGCACGTGATAAGCACTACTTTCCTTGATGGTACAATAAAAATTAATAGGGAGTTAGGCACTATTGTGATTAAACAAGGTTTCACATTATTAGGTGAACCTAAACCCGATTTAGTTTTTAATTGTGAAAAAATCAGTAAAAGAAAACTACCCAAAGAAAAAATTGATAGAAAATTTTAAAAAATGAAAAAACTATCTCTACGTCTTTTTATCTAAAAACTCAGTCGGATTGTGTCATACGAGTGTCAGGAAAATATTTTACAGGTAACTGAAAATCAAAAAGTGTTGGTATGATTGATTGTGATAGGATTGTGATAAGATTTAATTCAACGGCTAATTAATGGTGGGCACGGCAAGAATTGAACTTGCGACCTCTACGATGTCAACGTAGTATTCTACCACTGAACTACATGCCCACAAGTTTGTAATCTGTAAAAATTTATTTATATGTTTTTATATACCATTTGATAGTCTCTTTTAGACCTCTTTTCATTGATATGTTAGGTTTCCATCCCATGCGGTATATAAGAGAACTGTTCAAGAGTTTTCTGGGTGTACCGTCAGGATATTTTTTATTAAATATTAAATTAATTTTTTTTGGAAATAATTTTCCAATCATATTTGCGTATTGTTTAATAGTATATTCTTTACCAGTACCAATGTTTATGTAAGTATTTTTTTTTAATGCATCAAAAACTTTTTTATTTTTTTTTTCAAATTTATTAAGTATAAAAAAAATTGCAGAAGCTAAATCATCCACGTGCATGATTTCTCTTTTTGGTCTACCTGAACCCCACACTTCGATATTTTTTAAATTTTTTTGATTTGCAAAATGAAATTTTTTAATTAAGCCAGGAATGAAGTGACTGCTTTTGGTATTAAAGTTATCTTTGGGACCGTACATATTGCATGGCATTAGTGTAAAATAGTTCGTTTTGAATTGTCTATTATAATATTCACACGCTTTGAGTCCGACAATTTTTGCAACCGCATAAGCTTCATTAGTAGATTCTAATTTTCCAGACATTAAATAACTTTCTTTGATAGGTTGTTTTGCTTTTTTAGGGTAAATACAAGAACTTCCTAGATTGATATAAGTTCTAACTCTATTTTTGAAACATGAGTTTATTAAATTTAATTGAATATAAATATTTTCAAATAGAAACTCTTTTGGAAATGTAAAATTTGCAAGTATTCCACCTACTTTTCCTGCACAATTTATTACTATATCAGGTTTAGTTTTTTCTATAAATTTATTAGTTTTTTGCCAGTTAGTTAGGTCTAATTTTTTTCTGTTTTGAGTAATAATTCTGTGTAGACCTTGATTTTTTAAGTATCTAGATACGGCAGATCCAACCATTCCATTATGACCTGCTATAAATATTTTTTTATTTTTAAGCGTTTTTTTCATTATTTAATTTAAATAAATACTATATATACTAAATTCAAGTATAAAATTAAATTACATCAATGATATTACTTGCTTTGAAAAAAAAACGTATTTAATTATGGAAAAAAATATTTTTTTTTTTGATAAATTAATAATTTATTTTTTTTCAATTTTTCCAATTTCATTTTTATTGGGTAATACAGTAATAAATATTAATATAATTGTTATTGATTTATCATTTTTAATTATTTGTTTCTATAAAAAAAAATGGTCTTGGATGAAAGACAAATATTTTCTTTTTATATTGGTTATATGGATTTATTTAATTTTTAATTCAATTGCCGTAAATATTTCAGATGATAGTTTAATAAGAGCTTTGGGTTTTATAAGATATATTTTTTTATTTTTTGCGATCGAATACCTTTTTGCAAATAATAAGAAATCTATTAATAAAATATTTTATTTTTGGTCACTAATAATTTGTATTATTTTGGTTGATGTTGTTTATGAAAAAATTTTTGGTTTCAATATTCTAGGTTTTGAAAGCGAAAATTCAGAAAGAATTGTTAGTTTTTTTAAAAACGAGACAATCGTAGGTGGTTTTTTATTTGGTTTTTCACTTATTACTACAAGTTTTTTATTAAAATATTCAAATGGTAATTCTAACAAGAAATTATTCGCCAATTTGTTTTTAATTTTATCTATAATTTGTATTTTAATTTCAAATGAAAGATCAAATTTTATAAAATCAATTATAGTTTTTTTCTTTTTTATATATTTTGTTAATAGTTATTATTTGTTAATTAAGAAAAAATATATTTTTCTTATTTTAATTCTTGGGATTTTAACATCCACTATCTTTTTTAAAGATGTTTATTATAATCATACAGTGGTTTTAAAAAGATTGGGCATATGGGATAATATAACTTTTTCATTTATCAGTAATGATGATTTAGATTATGTTTATGGAAATAACGAAAAAAAATGGGTTAATAGATTTAGACAAATATCATATGTATCACATTATAATACTGCTTGGGAGATATTTAAAGATAATCCAATTTTTGGTGTTGGAAATAAAAATTTTCGAAATATTTGCACAGAATTAAAATATTTTAATATTAAAATAAAATACTCCTCTTCTGGATGTGGTACTCATCCTCACCAAATTCATTTTGAATTATTGTCAGAACTTGGAATTGTAGGATATCTTTTAATTATGTTATTTATTATTTATTTATTAATAAATGGCGTTAAAGACTACATCAAATATAATGACGTAATACTTTTAATGTCGTCATTAGTGGTATTAGTAAGTGTGTTACCAATACTGCCTTCAGGTAGTTTTTTTTCAACATTTAATGCGTCGGTTTTGTGGTTAAATTTTTCAATACTACACGCATTTTTGAAAAAATCTAATTATCAAATTAAAAAATAGTCAATTACAAAATAAATTGATATTTCATAATTTATATTATTTTTTTTAAAATTGATAACAGGTAAAATGATAAACTAAAAAGACTTATTAAAATAAATTTATTCTTTGTAAATTTCTCTGAAAAATTTAAGTAAAACTTGTTTTTTATTACAAGAAAAAAAACAAAATACAATAGCGGGTCATAGGTTTCATGATAAAAAGCTATATCCGGTTCAAAAAGAATAAGCGTGAAAAATAAAACAAAATCGGAAATTTTGTCTTTAAAATTTAAATTTAAAGAAAAAGTTGCAAGTAACAAATTTAAACTTATTAAAGAAAAAAAATAAAACAAATAATTATTGCCGAAAAATAGTATAGAAGTTTTATAGAAAATACCTCCCCCATGAGTTAATTCATAATTAAAATAAAATATAAGTAGATATGTAAAAATTATAGATACAAAAATATTTTCAATTTTAAATATTGATAATTTAAAGTTTTCCTTTATATTAGCCAATAAAAAAGGAATTGAGTAAAACCAAATAATCGAAATACATACAGAAAACTGATTGACAAATCTAGATACAGTTATTGGTTGACTAATATGTATTAGCATGAAATTTACATTGAGAATAAATATATAATATAATGCAGGAAAACTTAAAAATATATTTAGTAAAATATAATATAATAATTTGTTTGAAAATTTTAAATCTAAATAAAATCTTAAAAAAAAATAAATACTAAATAAAGCGTAAATTGGTCTAAAATAAGAAGCACAAGCTAAAAAGAATACATTCAATAAAATATAAGATAAATTTTTTTCTTTATTTGATTCATATTTTAAAAAAAAATAAAAACAAATTACCACAAATAAAAGAGATAAGTTTTCGCTGCCTACCCAAATTGCACTAGATCGAAAGTATGGAGACAAAAATATTAAACAGGGTATTAAACTTTTAGGATCTTCTATCTGAAATTTATATTTTAACTTTAAGCACAAATAAAAAAAAAAAGGTATTAACAAAGAAAGATGCAAATTAATTAATCTCGATGTTATTTCATTAAATGAGATTTTTTCTAATAATACAAAAAAAATATAATAAATTGGTGAATGACTTGTTGTAAATTTATCAAAATTTAATAAAGTTTTTAGAATATTTTCCTTAAACAAAAAAACAAATTTTTTATCTAAAAAATAATCAGTTTTATATCCAGATCCAAAATCTTCATTAAAGTAAAAGCCAATTAGTAAAGAAAAATATAATAATAAATAAATTATATAAATATTTCTAGAATTAATATTCATTTTCTAAAATAATCTATTTTTTTAAAAACAAATGGACCAATCAGTCTTCCACAAAATCTAGAGAAATAATTCAATGCGTCGTACATAAATTTATTATTAAAAAGAAGAAAAATGTAACATAGGCTTTTTATAAAATAATAAATACATTTTAAATAATTCATTACATAACCCATTGCTTTTCCATGTATATTGATATCTATGTAATGTCCAAGAACTCCTAATCTAAAGCTTCTCCTAATTAACCATTTTAAATTTAGTCTATGTTTATGAACACTCTCAAATACTTTTATTTTCTTACTCCAATATATTTTGTATCCATAATTATTAAGTTTTAAAAAAAATAATTGATCTTCGCCAATCCCAAACTTATTTAGAGACTTGTCAAAAAACAGCTTATGTTTTGTCACAATATCATATTCTAAAAAAACATTATTACTTGCAGCCCAATTAACTCTTTTTAAATTCCCTTTATGATTCTTCTCAAAAAATTGAGAATAATTAATTAATTTAGAGTCATTCAAAGATTTTTTTTTTAAAGACAATTGAGGGCCGGTAACAATCTTGGCATTAGTAAGTTTTATTACTTTAAATACATTTTTAAGCCAAAAACGATCTACGATACAATCATCATCAAAAAAACATATAAATTTAGGATTTATTTTTTTTGCCTCATGTAAACATTTATTTCTTGCATAAACAATTCCTCTTCTTTTTTCGTGCAATTGTATTATTTTATATTTAAATGATTTCTTTAATTTTTTAACTAATTTAAATGATGTATACTTATTTGAATTATCAACAACTATAATTTTAATTTTAATATTTGCTACAAAATATAATTTTTTTATACTATTTAAACATCTAATTAAATTAAGATTTCTATTATAAGTACATATGCAAATAACAAGTGTCATAAATTTAAGTTAATAATTTTTTCTAATGAACTAAAATGAGCAAATTGAGTAAATATTTTTGTTTTTTTTTTGGCAAGAATTTTTTTTTTATTTAATTCAGTTCTGCTCATGTTTTTAAATTCGTCAAATTTATTTAGGAGATCGGATAAGTTGTTGTTTTGAAATAATAATCCATTTTTTCCATTTGATAAAATTTCACTAGGACCATTAGGACAATTGCTTGATATAATAAAAGTATTACTTAAAGCTGCCTCAAGAATCACAAATCCAGGGTCTTCCCATAAGGATGTTAATATAAAACAATCTGAATTTAGCAAGTACTTATATACATTACTTTGATAACCCAAGAATGATATTTTGCCATGAATTTCTAATTTTTTTGATTCTTTTATCAATAAATTTTTTTGCTCACCCTCTCCTAACAAAACCAGGTGATAGTTTGGATATTTAAATAATATTTTTTTGAAAGCCTTAATCAATAAAAGCAAATTTTTCTGCTTTGTTAATCTGCCAATTCCAATAATAGTATCTTTTTTTTCTTTTTTTAAATCTTTAATTTTCTCATTTTTTTTTTTTAAAAATTCATGTAATTGAATGACCGGATCTCTTAAAACAAAGATTTTATTTTCATCAAAGATATTTTTTTTTTTTAGGTATTCAAAAGTTGCCACTGTCGGACACGTAATTCTATAAATATTTCTTGAAAATGACTTCCAAAAAATGTAGCGGAAGAAATTTAATTTTGGCAATCCAGAAATTCTAAGAACAATTCTAGTTTTATTTTTAGAAATCAATGTTAGAAAAATTGGAAGCGAAGTAAGTAGATGAGTAATTAAGTAATCAGGTTTTTTTTTATTTATTAAATCTAATAACTTAAAAAAAGACAGAAAGAAAATTAAAATGTAAGATAATCTACTTTTTAAAAAACTTCCTTTTGGCAAATGTTCCGTGATATTTTTTTTATTTAAATTTATAATTTCAATTTTTGGATCAATTGATCTTTTATAATTTTTCCATTCTCCAATTGCATCAATGATAGCTACCTTGATATTATTTTCTTTTTTAGAATATTTTAATATGGACTCTGCAGATTTTATTACCGAAGTAACAGTGGCAACTTTTGATATAAAAGGGGACCAATAAAAAATTTTCATTTGCATTTAAATATTTTAATAACGGATTTTAAATTTACTTTAAATTATTTTTTTGCTGTAAAAAAATAACCGATAGGAAATATCTCTTTAAGATCCGTTTTAACGAAAATCTGTATAATGCTATCTAGAATATAAGCTAATAATAAACATAACTGACTAAAAAAAGGCAAATATCTTAAATATGCATGGAGAAGTGAATAACTGGCCGTAAAGGGACCAAATCCCATAGATTTAATTTTTACTTGTTTAAAATGATATTTTTTTAAATTTAGCTCAAAAAATTGCTTACTAAATCTAAAATAATCGTTTGGCGCAGCATGAATTTGATAAATAAACGGAACTGAACCAATAAACTTCCCTCCTTTTTTTATAATTCTGTAAATTTCCAAAAAAGACAATTCGTATTCTGGTAAATGTTCTAGGACATTAAAAAATAGAACATTGTCGTATTTTTTTGAGGAAATTTTCAGTTTTTTTGTTAAATCAGAATAAAATATATTCAGTTTTTTATTGCTTATTTTATTGGAATAATGAAATTTTGATGTACCTTTCACAAAATTAGAGAAAGTTTTATTTTTATTATTTGTTACCCCAAACTCAATAGTGGTACCATGAAGATTGATATTTAAACATTCATAAATTTGTAAAATTCTTAATAAACTATTTTTTTTAAAAACCAATTTTAAAAATTTTAAATAATTGCTACTCATTATAGTTATTGCTTATTTCTCCTGATTCATACCAGTAATAATCCATTTCTCTGATTGTTGAGATGATTTCATCTTTTTCGTGAAGATCTGATTTTATGTAGTAATAATGGGTATTATCGTTTTGAACTCCATAAATTGCTACCAATATATAATTATTTTCTTCTGCATATTCTTGTAATACTTTTACCATTTTAAACCAAGAATTGTTCACTCTTTCTTTCTTTGGGGGCGATAAAGGAGAAAAATATTCGTGCCACATAATCATTTCAGGAGAAATCTTGCTAAGATATTCTTTTGTGATACCTTTGTTTTTAGCAATCCATGAATCATTGTATCCGTATGTATCAATAGCTTTCCATTTTGAATATAAGGGTAATAAGCCAGCTTCGGTGACAGCCATAGTATATTTTTTTTTAGAGTATTTTTTTAGCATAACGGCAACATCATATCGACCGTCCTTTATATGTATATGTCTAGTCCATTTTCGTGAACTTTCTATTTCCTTTGCCAAAATAAATATAAGAAAAAAACTATATAAAATAGATAACAGCAATCTACTTTGTTTCTTTAATAAATTTACTCGTGGTTTGATATAATGATTCCAGATTTTGATAGCTGATGGATACCAAGAAAGAAGGACAATTACTAATATAGGAAACTGATAGCGTCCTCCAAAGTTCATACCGTGACAGATTTCACAATTAGACAATATCATCCACATAGCAGAAGCTCCAAATATCGGCAATAATAACTGCAAGGATAGCTTTCTAATATCTTGAAAGAGAAAACCAATAAATATACTTATAAGAAATGGCCAACTCAATTTTCTGACATTATGCAATGAAGTTTGAAGACTATCAAAATAAAAATTGCCTCCTCCTCTAATGTAAAATGGACTTGGAAATGGTTGTCCAAAATAACTCCATCTCCATGCCAAGTATGTTCCTCCAAAAATTAGAAATACGAAAAAAAAAATTGAAAGTATTTTATTTTTCTCTTTTTTGTCTAGAGAAAAAAGAACAGCAATCAACATAAACAAAGCTATTATACAGCCTTCCGATCGTGCTAATCCCATACATAAAGTTGCGATGGAAAACAGCCAGTAATATTTTATCTCTCTTCTTTTTTTTATAATGATATGCAAAGCAGTTGACCAAGATAAAATTACAAAAAGAGTTAATAATATGGTGCCAAAGTATGCGGAACTAATAAATAGAATAGGACTGAATATAAAATATAAACAAACAAAAATTGTAGCTAAAGTTCCAGCGTCATAAATATTTCTTAAAGAATAATAAAGAATAATTAATGTAGACAAAAAAGCAAAAATATTAAGATATAAAACAGCAGATTCTATAGAAATTCCAACGAATTTTAATGCTCCAACAAAAATTATAAATAGAAAATCATTTGAACCAGCAAGTGGTTCTTCACCTATATTCCAAACAATACCATGTCCATCGGCAAAATTCTGAGCATATCTCATTGACATTGCGGCATCTTCATAAGGATGCATATTGAAATTAATAAAAAACAAGGAAAACAGATAAGAAACAATCAAAATTATAAATATATAAATTACGTGTTTAATCTTTAGCATATTCAAACTATAATAAATAATTTGTGAAATTATAAGACTCTAATAAACCATTTTTTTTTAAAACTAAATTAAAATATTTTGATAATGGTAGTTAAAATAAAGGTTTGTTATAATAAGATGCAACTAATTTTGTAATTATTCTTTGTATATTTATTTGTTAGGAATTATTTTAAATAATTGTGAATTTATATGGCTGAAAAAGTAGAAAAAATAAGGAAGGCTTTTATTTTAGCAGGAGGAAAAGGTAATAGAATTCAATTAGATAAAAAGCAAAATTTAAAAGCATTTATTGAAATAGATAATAAACAACTTTTAAAAAGACATATTAATTTAATAAAACAGTATTTAAATCCTGAAAAAATTTACGTAGTAATTACTGCTCATGAAAAACTCTTTCAGGAAAGTATAAAAGATTTCAAAGGTGTGGAACTAATCTTTAACGAAGAAGTAAGCAATAAAGAGGGCTTAGAGTTACTTCTTGCTATAAAAAATATTAATAAATTTCTGGATCACAAAGAACATGTTCTTATTACTTTAGTAGATGAATATTATGCTGAAAATGATTTTAAAGATTTTTGTAATTCAATCTCTAATAATAATTTTTCTATAATGGCTGCAATCAAAGAATTTAACTT
The DNA here is from genome assembly GCA_000504625.1 of alpha proteobacterium SCGC AAA240-E13. Classification (GTDB taxonomy): domain Bacteria; phylum Pseudomonadota; class Alphaproteobacteria; order Pelagibacterales; family Pelagibacteraceae; genus AAA240-E13. The sequence goes on along the minus strand of AZHR01000004.1, from coordinate 73,729 downwards.
TCCTGAAGAATACTTGAAAAATTATGCTGTAACTATAGACGAAAAAAATAAAGTTATTACTAATTCTGTCGAAAAGAGCAATAAAATTATTTCCAATTTCTTTGGAACTGGATTGACTTGTGTAAATAAAAACTTTACAGAATTGATAACTAAAAATTTAAGTATTGGTATAAAAACCCCTTTGTTTTCCTTGTTACATAAAGTTGAAATTCCAAGATATCACATACTTAAAAGTATTTATTGTAACATTAATACAAGAGTTGATATTTATGAAACTGAAAAAAAAATTAGAAAAAATAAAAAATTTACTGTTGATGTCATAATTCCCTCATATCTTGAAGAAGAAACTATATCTTTTGTTGTTAAAGATTTTAAACATATAGTAAATAATGTAATTGTCGCAAATAAAATATCTTCAGACAAAACTAGTAAAATTGCAACTGAAAATGGAGCAAAAGTGATTTCGGACAATTACCGTGGATATGGTCATGCACTAAAAACTGGCATAGATCACTCTACCGCAGATATTATAGTTCTTGCCGAAGCTGATGGAACATTTAGAAGTTCAGATTTAGAAAAAATGCTGAATTGTTTGATGGATAATGACGTAGTTCAAGGAACAAGAACAAATCCTAGTTATATACAATATAAAGCAAATATGAATAGGCCAAGAATTTTTTTTAATAAACTTTTTGCTAATTTGGTTTCAATTCTATGGCCGAAAAATAAGACTCTTTTATCAGACGTAGGTTGTACATATAGAGTTTTTTGGAAAACAAAATATGATAAAATTAAACAAAATATTATTTCAGAAAGTCCAGCTTTCGCACCTGAATTAACAATTGAATTTATAAATAGTGGTTGTAGAGTTGTAGAAATTCCAGTTAATTATTACCCTAGAATATATGGTGTTTCGAAATTTTCAGATACATATCTCAAGGTTTCCATAACGGCATTAAAAATGTTAAAGTTGATTTTGCTAAAAAGATTTTTATATTATTTCAAATAATTTTTATTTAAGCCTCTAAAAAAATTAATTATCAAAAATATATAAAAGCCCGATGATGTAAAAACCACACGTTCCATAGTGGTTTTAATTGAGTATTCAATTTCCATATCTCTAAATAAATAGGCACTAAATATAAATATAAGATTGGAAATGAAATAAAGATTTAAAAGTTTAGTATAGCTATGAATTTTTTTTTTGAAATTAAGTATGAATAAAATTATAACTCCAGAAATAAAAAAGACGTTGGTTAAGGTATAGTAAAAAAGGTAAGGTATAATGAATTTTAATTTATATATTACAAATTCAATATTTAAATTCAACAGATATTTCAAATAATAAGGATGACCACTGGGGTCAATTATTGTTGCATTAAAAGTATTATAAATCATAATTTTAAAAATAATAATGAAAACATAAGATAAGTTTATATAAGTTTTAAATTTTTTAGGAATTTGATCGCTAAAATTTAATAGCAGTATAATTATAGAAGCATATGCTATTCCCTCAGCTTTAAACCAAATTATAAGATTACAACCCAAAATTATAAATAAAACATAATATTTGTTATTAAAATTTTTTAATAATAAAAAGTATTTTGATAAAATTATCAAAATAGAAAAAATTAGGATTTCCTGTAGACCAGAAAATCTTTCATACACATAAAAAATTAAAATTATTAAAATAAATATGACGTTGCCTACAAATTTATCTTTTAAATTATTGTGACATGTATAAAATATAGAAAAACAAAGAAGAAAAACATAAAATAGCCTTCCAAAATATTCTAATTTTATAGGCATCAAATTCCAAAAAAAGGCCCAAAAATATGAACCAAGATGTGGGTGCCAAGCATTATAACTAAAATTATTTAAATCATAAAAATTTTGATTTTCTATAAAAAATAATGCTTTGATGTAGTAAAAATATTTTGCATCCCATCCAAGATATAATTCACCGGCAACATTAATGGCAATAATAAGATATATAACAAAAAATATAGATAAAAATTGAATAAAGTTTTTTTGTAAATCAAATTTAAAATTTCGGATAAAATAAATATAAATAAATATGAATATATATAGTAAAATCAAAAATAAACTGAATGTGTTTAGAGAAATAGGGAGAATAGATAATAATAATAAAATATTGCAATTTAATATTAAATTAAAAGAGGCAACATCTAGGCTAAAAAATTTTTTATTAATAAAAGGTTTTGAATCAAAAATATCAATTGGAGTCGCAATCATTAAAAAAAATAGAAAAAAAGTCAATATTATTTGCAGAAGTTCAATCATTTTTACTTAATGTAGTAACAGTTATCTTTTCTGTCTATTATTTGAAAGTCTTTTAAAATATATTTATTTTTTAACACAATATGTAACTGTAAATTTTTAAACTTAGATATATCTTTATTTATTATTTCAAAATAAAATTTTTCTCCAATTAAATTTAAATTTTCAAACAATAAATCTAATTTAATTTTTAAACTTTCGTTTAAAAAATTTTTAACATTTAATACTTTAATTTTTTTTTTATTCTTTGATTTGTCAATTGTCAAAATATTAATTGTCCAGTTTATCTTTTCAAGATTTTCTGAATTATTAAAAATTTCTATACTTTCAATTTTATCGAATTTATCAGAAAAAAATTCAGAATCTTGAAATTCAAATAAATTACCGTTAATTTTTTTTAAATTTATTCTAATTTCTGGACCAGGATAATTAAGTAATATTAATTTTTTCGAGTTTTCATTTATTATTTTAGTATTTATTATTGCCCAACTTGTTTGTGGTTCATGAATATAATTTATAATTTTAGGATTATCCTCTATTTGATATTTTTTTTTAAGATATAATAAATATCCAATACTTTCATTAGAACAATATCCATATTTGTTGATTATTCTATTATCGAATTTGTATACAATAACTTCAACAAGGTTTCTAAAAAAATTGGTATTTATTCCTAAAACAATTATTAATATTAATAATACTATTATTTGTGTTTTTTTTTTATATCTAAACATTTACAAATATTTCTTTAATTGAAATACCCAAACTCATTTATGTGTGCAATCTTTCATTAATTTTTTCTGCAAGTCTGATTGCCAACTGAACAATTGTAAAAGTTGGATTCGTATAACCACTAGTTACAAAATTCGAACTCCCGCTAACATAAAGATTGTTAATGTTATGTATTTTTAAATCTTTATTTACAACCGAGTCAAATTTATCTATTCCCATTCTAGTACCTCCCATGTGATGGTGGGCAGCTATACTGTCAAAGTCTTCTAAATTATAAATACTATCTTTAATTGCAATTCTTCCCAAATCATCTTGTCTGCACAAATTTCCAAATTCTTCTAAAAAAAATTTTGCAGTCTTAAGTGAATCTCGAGATTTTTTATAAAATAATTTTACCATAGGCATTCCAAATTCATCCTTTTTTTCATCTAGAACAATTTTATTATTTTCATTTGCATTTTCCTCTAAATTCATAAAAATATTTCCGCATTTAAGGCTTTTTTTAAAAATCATACTTGCTATTTTTTTTCCATATTCTGGAGCTATACAAAGGATATCTTTTATAATCTCTTTATATATTTTTGTATTTTCTTTAGCATTCATATAAATTGCAGCACTCAAAATTTTTTTTTTATTTATTAACTCCTTTTTTGCTGCAAAATGAAGTGGGCCGCCATATTCTAAAAAATTATTTTCAAGTTTACTTTTTAATTTTTTTTTATTAATTATTCCCACGCCTCCCAATATCCAAGGATGATTCATCCAATATTTTCCGATAGGTAAATTATTATCAATAAACTCTTGATTTTTATTTTTTGTCCAAAGTAAAAGTCTAGAATTTTCAATACCACCACAAGCTAAAATAAAATATTTTGTATTTACTTTCTTTATTTTTTTGTCAGATATGCATACTGCATACTTGGTATTGTTATTATGACCAACAAAATGTGATAATTGAGTGTTTAGGATCAGCAATATGTTATTTGAATTTTTTATATGATTTTTAAATTTATCCGCAAATTTTACATTTGAGTATTGAAATTCTATTTGATTAAAAAACTCGTTCAATGATGATTTTCTGAATTTATTATTGATATTTAGTATTTCGGAAGTTCTTTTCAAATATGGATTTAACTCATTATCTTTTATAGGCCAAAGATTAAAATTGTATTTCTCCATAGGTTTTGACCAACCACCCCAATGACCTGAAGTTCCTCCAAATTGTCTTAGCCTGCTTACTGATAAATCTGTAATTTGATCTCCGATAATTTTACCTTTATAAAATTCTTGTGAAATTTCGCTGTAATTTTCACCACCCGCTTCTATTATCAAGCATTTTATATTTTTTTTTTCTAATTCTAATGCAGTGGTAATTCCAGCTGGACCACTTCCAAAAATAGCTACAGGAAAATTATCTAAATTGACACTATCTAATTTTTTTAGAATCATTAATCATCACTATTTAGATACCAAATAAATTTTTTTTTCTTTTTTAATTTAAACCTTTTGTAATTGGGAAAAAACAAATCAAATTTTATAAAAGGCCAAATTGATAATGATATAAAAAATGTTTTAAAAAAATTTCTTCTAGAAGGTTTCATTTTGTAATATGAACATTGTAAAATAAGTTTATATCCAATAATTTAATTCTAAAAGGTAGGTAATGTTCCTCAATTTGATTTTTAAAATTGTATCTTATTAAATTAATTAAAGTAAAAATCGAATTTATATGTTCGGTTGCATTAATGTACTCATATTCTTCTTTAGAGACATTATATGTTTTTTTTACAATAAAACATCTAATGAATAACCTACCTAATCTCCATGACACTCCTGGATCCGTAGGCAAAGATATCGAAAGAATGCCACCTTCTTTTAATTTACTCATCATTTCAAACAAAAATTTCTCTGGCTCATTTACATGTTCTAAACATTGCGAGATAATTATTCTATCAAAAAAATTATTTTCGAAAGGTAAATTTACTCCATCGTATGAATATGCTTTAATGTTTTTCATTTCTTCATAAAATTTTAGTGCACTATTTGAAACTTCCGCGACAAAATATTCATCATATTCATGCTTTAAATAACTTATGTGTGGAGCACTGCCAGCACCAATTTCTAAAACTTTTGAATATTTTTTCTTTCCATTAAACTTTTCAAGTTGTTTATGGCAGTATCTCATAGCATATCCAAGTAAACCACTATATAGATGTGTGTTATATTTAGCGTCTAGTTTTTTAAATATATCTTTTTTATACATAAAGATTTAATTATATTAATTCAAATAATTGTAAAGTTATTTCATATGATAGAAAAAAATAAGATAGTTTTATTGCTATATATTTTTTTAAGTTTTTTTGCCACAACATATATTTTGGGATTTGATTATATATCTTTCACAAGTCATCATTGGCTGACATCAAGTACAGATATGACTTCGGATTTAATTTCTTGGAAATATTTTAAGGATGATGTTTGGAGATTTCCAATAGCTAGCAATCCCAATTATGGAATGGATATAGCAAGTGGTATTGTTTTTTCATCTATTCCATTGCTTTCTGTCATATTTAAATTATTTCACAATATTCTTCCAAGTGATTTTCATTTTTTTAGTTTATGGGTTTTTATTTGTTTTTTTTTACAATCATATATTTCATTTTTAATTATTTATTATCATACAAAAAATTTAACCTTTTCAATAATTGGATCATTATTTTTTTTATTGTCTCCAATTTTTATTCATAGAATCTCATGGCATCTATCATTGTCTGCGCATTGGCTTATTTTATTGGGCTTTTATATAGAGACAAAAAAAGAATCATACAAAAAAATATTTTATTGGACAGTGGTAATTTTATTGTCTGCATTAACTCATTTTTATTTTACAATGATTTTGTTTGGAATATTTTTTTTATTTATTATTAATGAACATCTAATTAATTTAAATATTAAAAAGTTGATAATACAAATATTGTCTCCATTAATTTTTTTATTTATAACAATGTATGTTTTTGGATTTTTTGAGGTGCCATACACTGATGCTTTGGGACATGGATATGGATTTTATAAATTAAATTTGGCAAGTATAATTAACCCAATTTCTCAAACGCCAAACAATATAATAAATTGGTCTTTATTCTTGCCAGAAATTTCTTCTCAATGGCAAGAAAGAGTTGAAGGATTTAATTATTTGGGGATTGGTGGTATTTTTCTTTTAATAATTGGTATTTTTCATTTCTTTTTTAATTTTAACCAATTTAAAAAAAAAAAATATAGACCTTATTTTTTTATTATTATTTTATTTCCATTAATTGCCCTAACCAACAAAATTTCATTCGCTGATCATTTACTTTTTGAATTCGAACTACCTAAATATATCTATGGTATACTGAGTTTAGTTAGAGCTTCTGGTAGATTGTTTTGGCCCGTATACTATTTATTATTTTTAGGATCTATATTGGTATTATACAATAAATTTTCGACCAAAAATTCATTATATATTTTGACGTTATTATTTTTTTTGCAAGTCATTGATATTTCTCCAGGTTTAAAAAATTATTTTAACTCAAATGAATTCAAAACTGAAAAAAAAGAAATGAACTATTTATTTTGGAATAAACTAAGTCAGGAAAATCAGTTTTTAAGAACTACATATCTAAACAACGAAACACACTTGCTCATGTCTTTAAAGGAAATTTTAATTTCAAGAATTTTCAAAAGTACAGACATCGCAAAACATGCAAGATATAATAGAAAAATAGCTTCAATCAGTAGATCGAATTTATACAAATCATTTGACCAAGGTATAATTGACAAAAATACAATATTTGCAATTGATAACAACAATCATTTAAGAAATTTAAAATATTTATTTAAAAATAAAAATGTTGGTTTTTTCTTTAGAGATAATGTTTGGGTTGTTGTTGCAGATAAAAAAAATGAAATGACAAATTTCGATAAACAAGAATTAAGTAAGTACGATCCGATGATATTATCTGAGAAAAAAAAAAATATTTTTAAATTCCAAGATAAAAAAGGTGTACACGGTTTTGGATGGTCACATAACTTTAATTCGCCTAAGCCAGGTATATGGACTGAAGGAAATATTTCAACATTGCTTTTTAAATTTAATAATACAGAAAATGAAGATTATTTAATTAAAATTAAATTGGGATCATTGATTGTTAATAAAAACGAACCAATAAATTTTGAGATTAGTATAAATGATTTATTTATTAAAAAATTTTCTTTGAAAAACATTGATGAATTAAATGAAAATTCAATTGAATTGAGACTGAAAAAAGATTTAATATCTGATAATACTCACTATATTAAATTTAAAATCAATAATCCTGTTTCTCCTTTAGAATTATATGAATCACCTGATGCCAGAAAATTAGGACTTTTAGTTGAAAGTATGGAAATATTGACTTATTAAATTTTATTTAAGTAGCAAATTCAATCGATTATTATTTTGAAATTTTTTTTTAAAATTAATAAATCTAAAAAAAATTTAATCGAATCTTTTATTAAATGAACTTTACTTCCGGGTTTATGTATCCATGATACGGGTAGTTCGACAATCCTAATATTGTTTTTTTTAAGCAATAACATTGTTTCTACATCAAATACATAGTCATAACTTTTAATTTTATTAAATATTTTTTTAGCATAAGAAGAATGAAAAAGTTTAAAACCACATTGTGTATCTGAAATTTTTAGATTGAAAAAATTAATAAGAATGAAATTTAAAATATTTCCAAATTTTCTTCTAATAAATTTAGATTTTATTTTTGAATTCTTGTGCTTCCGAGATGCAATATAGGCACAGTTTATATTTTTTATTAATTTTCTTTTTTTCCAAATCAAGTACTGGTTAGGTAATACCGACATGTCAAGATCGCACGTTAAAATCCAATCCGATCTAGAAATAAGCATTCCTCTTTTAATAGCATAACCTTTACCAATATTTTTTGTATAAGAGACTAATTTTATTTTAGTACTAAAGAATTTTGTATTATTTTTATTTATAAATTCAGTTATTTTTTTTTTTGATTGATCAGTACTTCCATCATTAACAAAAATGATTTCAGAAAAAATTTTCCTTTTTTTTTTAAAAAATTTTTTTATTATACTAAAACAGTCATCTAATCTAGATTCTTCATTATACAGTGGTATAATCATGGAGGTATGGTCTTTTTTTAGATTTTTTTTGAATTTTTTCATTTATAACTTTGATAAATTTTTTAAATCAAAAGTCATTTATTTTTTTATTTTTTCGGTTTATCTTTATTGAGAAAAACACTATATCCGAATATTTTTTTTGTGTTAAGACCGTCAGCTCCGCCTGTACAAGGAGTTTTTATTGCCCAACAAGCTTCATTAATGGGAACATAAATATTTATATCTTCATTTAATTCAATGGATGTAAAATCAACTTTTGGAACATAAAAGTAAGGAAAACCGCTGGCATCATAAATTTTCATCTCTTTGTTTATTCTTTTTATATTTCTTGCGTTAAAAATTAGTAAAGTAATTATTACTAGTCCAGCAACTAATTTTTTTTTTGTCTCTTTTTTAATGAGTGAACAAGATAAAAATATCGCTGCAGGTAGAAAAATAAATGATGCTAATAAACTATAACCTCCGTAACGAAGTGTTGGGTGTTTATAAAACCATTCCCCAGACAATATTAATATAACAAACCATATTTTATATATATTTTTGTCAATATTTTCAGGAAATTTTTTTTTATTTCGATAAAAAATTATGATAAATAAAATTGTGAAAAATAATATGTGTGTTAAATTTTCAAGGCCTTTATTAAAAAAATAAACCACCGTCCACCCTTTTAGCCAGTTAAACCCTTCTATATATTCTTTTTTGTTTTCGACTCTATGATGAGGACTTGCCCCTCCTTTTGACCATAACTCATACCATACTTTTAAATATTGAACTTCTTCTTGGCTAAGTGCCCAGGAAATTTTTTTTGAAAAACAGGTTTCTTTTAAAGGATAAATTACGCAACCAGTATAAGATAAATTTATTAATGTAAATAAAACAAAAGTTACAAGCACAATAATTGTTGTTCTGCTGGCAAAAAATAGTTTAATCAAGTTACTTCTCTTATGATAAAGGATTAAAATCAAAAGTAAAAATAATGCATAAACAATTAAATACGTTTTAATTGTTATTAAGTAGCATACTAATAAAATTAATAATTGAATATTACATTTGAATTCGAGTTTGTTTAAATTTTTTTTTATCGTAATTAAAACTAAGGGAATTAAAATTAAGACAATCAGTTGTGCAGCAATATCTGTGCCATATCCGCCGATTCTATAAAACTTAACATTAACATATGCAAAAACTAATAAATAAAAAATATATATATAATTAAAATCTTTAAATTCTTTTTTATTAATTATAAAACTTAAACATATATAATTAGTAAAAAGTAATGAAATTAAACCAAACGAATGAAAAAGATAAAATTTAATATATGGTAAAAAAATTAAAGAATTTAAAAAAAATAAAGATGAATGATGTTTATAACCATGCATTAAGTTGCCTAATCCCATTTGGATTTTATTTTCAGTTAAACCAAGTGAAAAAGTTAGATGATAGTAGGGAAAATCATCGTGATTTTTTAGAATCAACAATGATGAGCCTAGGATAAATATTAGTATAATTAATAAAATATAATCTTTATTTAATTTTAATTTACGAAAAAAAAAAACAAAAGAGAATAAACCAATAAAGTGTATAATTATATTATGAATGTAGTCATGTTTAAAAAAAAAAATTGTAGTGTACGATACAAGAACTAGAGATAATAATCCCAATATCCCGATATATCCTAAATTATACTTTAACAGATTTTTATTTATAAAATTTGCTAATAAAAAACCATAACCTAAAATCGAAGATACAATTAATATTAAATAAAAATATAATAAAAAAAATTTAACCATTATTACCATTTTTAATTAATTTTTTTTTCAACAAAAAATATAAAAGGTTGTAAATAAATACACTGGAAATAATAAAAAATACTAATGTTTTTGTGCGATTGAAGTTATCAAAAATAATAAAAAAGTAACACAAATTATACAAGCAAATTAAAATGCCTGATAGAAGATTGGAAAAATTTTTGCTAATATCAAATGATTTTTTAAAATATAAGTACATAAGCTGGTGCAAATGCTCATTATCAGGTGTTGATGGAGATTTATTTAAAATTTTTTTTCTTATTATTGAGAATAGATTTTCGTAAGCTGGATACCATAATAAAGTAATAATATAGTATGGTGAAACCAAGTAGTTGTCATTGGAAAACTTTATTAATATTACTCCAGCAATAAAACTAATTAAATATGATCCTCCATCACCTAAGAACATTTTCCCAAATAAATTGAATACATATATAACCGATAAAGCAATTAAAGATGTGTACACTAATGTCTTATCCAAATTAAGGTTATTGATCTCAGATAAATAAAGTATATTAGAAAAAACCAAAATAAAGTATCCAACAACTAAAGTATTAACTCCATCTATAAAATTAGTTCCGTTAATTAAAATTAATATACAAAATGAAGTAAAAAATAATTTGATAAAAAAAATATTTAATAAATTATCAAAAAAATCTACTCTAATTGAGGATACGAAATTATCAAATAACAGCAAGTATATCACAATTATGATTGTTTGAAATATGATTCTAAAAGTTGGAGAATGTAAAATATTTAAATCAGATAATAAACCTGTTATAAAAATAAATAATATTAATATATTAAAATGTTTATAATTTTCCGGTAAAAAAAAAACCAGTGCTAAAAAAAAAATCAATCCTCCCGAAAGAGGCACAATTTTATTTTCATTAACGAAGCTTTTATGATTTGATAAATTTGTTTGATCAATTAGTATATTATATTTTTTAAATACAAAATTTATTATTATTGTAATAAAAAGAACAGAAATAACAGTTCCTATTATATTCATTCAATATATTAATATTTTTTACTTAGTTCTTCTTGAGCCAAAAATAAATCTTCATTTACCATATCGTTGACGAGATTAGAAAAAGAATATTTTGGTTTGAAATTTAATTTTTTATGAGCTTTTTTTGCATTTCCTCTTAAATAGTGAACCTCATTCGGCCTGAAGTATTTTTTGTCTATTTTAATAATTGTTTTATTTCTATTGTGTTCGTAGATATATCCAGTTTCTTTTAACCCTTTTCCAATCCAATATATTTTCATATTCAATAATTTTCCTACAGTATTAATAAATTCACGTACTGTGTGAGTTTTTCCAGTTGCAATAACGTAGTCTTCGGGTTTTTTTTGTTGCAAAATTCTCCATTGCATTTCTACGTAATCTTTGGCATGACCCCAATCTCTTTTTGCATTTAAATTACCTAAATAAAGTATTTCATTTGAACCAAGTTTTTTTCTTGTAAGAAACCTGGTGATTTTTCTTGTTACAAATGTTTCTCCTCTTCTAGGACTTTCGTGGTTAAATAAAATTCCATTACACGCATATAAGCCGTAGGCCTCCCTATATACTGAGGTTATCCAATAAGAATATAATTTTGCTACTCCATAAGGAGACTTAGGATGAAATTTTGATTTTTCATCAAAAAAAATATTATTATCTTTTTCACCAAATAATTCCGAAGTACTGGCTTGATAAAATTTAATATTTTTCATTTTCAAAAATCTTATAGCTTCTAAAACTCTTAGAGTTCCTATTCCTGTAACTTCAGCGGTGTATTCAGGATTTTCAAAAGAAACTCCAACATGACTTTGCGCACCTAAATTGTAAATTTCGTTTGGTTTAATATTATGAATTAAATTATAAATGCTATTACTATCTGTAAGATCTCCATAATGTAAAAAAAAATTAGTTCTGTTGTGAGGATCAATGTAAAGATGATCTATTCTTTTAGTATTAAAAGATGAAGATTTTCTAATTATTCCATGTACCTTATATTTTTTTTTTAATAAAAGTTCCGCTAAATATGATCCATCTTGACCAGTAATTCCAGTTATTAGAGCAATCTTATTTTTCATTTTCTAAGTATAAACATTGTCAATATACATAATAATATTAAAAATCCATCTTTAATTTCATTTACTTTTTTTTTACCTGACAATCTTGATCTCTCAAAACTAGGTTTTGAAATTAGTTTATACTTTTTCAACTTAGCTAAGACCGGTAATTCAATACAAAATGTAAAATCATTCCTTTTAAGGTTCAGAGATTTAAAAGCTGAGGTTTTACCCATAACAAAAGTAAATAATACATCAGAAATATTTAGTCTAAACAATAAATTACAAATAAATGTAAATACTTTATTGCCAATGTAAGTCAACAAAGTATCATCATCACTTCCTCCATCATTTTCATATCTACTATTAAATATAAAATCGCAGTTGTTTGATAACTCATTAAGCATACCTTTAAGATATTTTGGATTAAATGAACCATCGGCATTAAATATACATAGATAGTTAGTTTCGACTTCTTTAATACCTCGTATTAAAGCTCCACCAAATCCATCGTTATCTTGGTCTTGTATAAAAATTTTACAATCAAACTTTTTTGCGGCGTTTTGTGTATTTAAGTCAGTTTTAGGAATAATAATAATTTTTTTGCAATCAAAATTTTTTAATTCATTTAAAACTGTTGGTATGCATTCAGCCTCATTTTTTGCAGGAATTATAAGGGTAAGTTCTTTCATGATTTTTGTAATCTAAAGCAATATTATTCATTAATTTATTTTTTTAACATTGCATAAGTAGATAATCTAATTACACAGAAAATTGAATAAAAAAAATTTTTTTTCTCATAAAAATAATAAACTTTAAATGCATCTTTTAATTTTTGTATTACGGAACTTGATAATGAATTGGAAGTTTGTCTCCAAAAAATTAACGGTTTATCAAAACCAATCAGATCAACCGATTTTTTAGCTAGACTTAACCATAATACAAAGTCTTCTTTTGTTTTAAGTTCAGGAAACCTCATATTACCTAATAGTTTCCGTTTTAAAATTACAGAAGACAAACCTATATCACAAGACTTCAACAATTCTTTATATTCTAATTTTTTCCTCACTTTAATTGTACGTATTACTTGGTCATTACAATTTATGACCTTATATGTTGTGTGAGAAAAATCATAACCATGAAAAAGCATAAAATTTAATTGCACTTCAATTTTGTTAATCTCCCAATAATCATCACAATCTAAAAAAGCTATATACTCACCCTGGGCTATTGATATTCCTCTATTTCTTGAATAGGCTACACCTTTATTTTTATTATTGCATATTACTTGAACTCTCATATCTTTTTTTATGCAACTCTCAATATATTCCAGATCATTTGTGTTTTGATCATCATATATAATTATCACTTCTAGGTTTCTGTAGGTTTGATTTAATACAGAGTTTATAGATTTTAAAAAATAATTTTTCTTTTTGTAATATGGCATTATTACGCTTACTAAGGTGTTCATTAATTATTTATTATTATATTTGTTCAAAATGTTTAGCTTTAAACTGATAGATTATTTTTTTACTAATTAAAAATAATACAGATCCAATAAAAGACATTAAAACAATATCTATAATTCCTTTAAGAGTTGTAATAAATAAAAATTCTTTTGAAAAATATCTAACATCATTAATATATGTAACATGATAAAGTTCATATGCATTTATATATCCATAAATAAATAAAAATACGTATCTACAAAAAATAAAATATACAAAAAAAGTTAAAAATTTTATGTTCTTAATGTTATGAAGCTTAAATAATAATGGCAACAATGTAATTAAAAATACTTCTCTATAAACATAATTAGAAAAAATCAGATAACAAATTAATAAAATATAACCGCCTAATATAAATAATTTAGTTTCTGATGAATATATATCAATCAAATTATCAAATTTATTTTTTTTTATAAGTTTATAAAAATTAATAGTTAATAAAGCGAACAAAATTAAAAAACACATAATAAGAACAATATAATTCCAACTAAATAAATATTTCATTATTTTTGGAATCGTTTTTAATGAAAACAAAAAAAGATATCCAGCAGGATCTAATAATTGAAGACCCAATAGGTATTTTTCATAATTAAAATATATGTAAATTGTTGATAACAAAGAAATACCCAAAATTATGTATACTAATTCTAAAAGTTTTCTATTTTTATTTTCTAATAAAATATTTATTCCTAAAATGGCAGGATAAAACTTTGATAAAGTAACAAAAGAAATCAAAATCCAATTTATAAAATAAATTCTATTAAAGATAATAAAAATTAATATTAAAAATATAAATATATCAAAATTAATTCGTTCTATTAACAATAAAGTTGAAGGGTTAAAAATTGATAAAAATAGCACTACATACTGGATTTTATTTTTTGGACTAATAATAAAAATTGTAGAAAATGAAAATAATATTATTACAATATATGGGAGGTAATCTAAGTAAAAATGTTCTAATTTTAAATTAAAAGGTATTAGTAAAAAAATTCGTCCAAAATTACATATTGCGGAAGTACAAGTATTATTATGGTAAACATCAAAACCAAGATAGTGACACTTTAGCAAACTAATATTATATTTGTGGTCTCCAAATACTTCAGTAGATCCAAAAATAAAATTATATAATATTCCTGATTTTAATAAAATATTGATAATTACAACAAATAATATTGCAATAAAAATTTTTAATTTATTCTTATTGAAATAATCAACTATAATCTTTTTATTTAAAATATTTGCCATTATTTATTATAAGAAATTTAATGATAATTGAATTTATAAATAAAAGTTAAATGGGATAGTAGTCCTTTTTATGAAAAAAAACATATTATTTTTTTTACCAGTTTTTATACCTGGTGGTGCCGGGAATGCTATTTCCAGAATGTGCAAAAAATTTGATAAATCAAAATATGATTTGTATATTATTTCAATCGGACCATGTAGCTACAAAAAAGAACTAAAGAAATATGTAAAAAAGTTTTATGAATTAAAAACAAGCAGAGCAATTTATTCAATATTTGCACTTAGAAAGATAATAAATAAATTAAATATTCATAATAATAGCATATTTGTATCAAATATAAATTATGCAAACGTTATAACTATTTTGGCATTACGCACATATTCTAATTTGAAAATTATTCTTGTAGAAAGAACTGCAATAAAAGAACTTGATATTTATTTTAACCCAATAGATTTTATAAAGAAAAAGACTATAAAATTTCTAATAAAATTTTTGTACAAAAAAGCAAATGTAATTATTACTAATTCCAAAAAATCAAGTGAACATTTAAAAACTTTATGTAAATCAAATGTAAAAACAATCTATTCTCCAGCATTCAAAAAATTTAGCAAGAAAGTAAAAAAAAAAAATATTATTAAAAAAATATTAAGTGTAGGAAGATTATCAAAAGAAAAAGGATACGAAACTTTAATTCATGCGGTAAATTTAATAAAAGATAGAACATTTGTTCTTGAAATAATTGGGGATGGAAACCAAAAGAATAATTTAAATAAATTAATAAGGCAACTTAAGCTAGGAGATAAAATCTATCTAAGAGGTTATTACAAAGATACCAGTAAATATTTCAAAAAGGCTGATCTATACATTAACTGTTCGTTTTTTGAAGGTTTTCCCAATTCAGTAATTGAAGCAATAAGTTATAATATTCCAGTTATTTGTTCTAGAAGCCATGGAGGAGTTAGTGAAATACTTTCACGAGGAAAGGGAGGTTATTTTTTTGATGCCGGTGATCATTTAAATCTAGCAAATTTAATAAAGAAATTTTTAAATAAACAAAAAAAATTCCAAAAAAAATTAAACTATGCGAAAAATAAAATAACAAAATTTAATGTGGCCAATTGTGTTGATGAATATCAAAAAATATTTGAAAATTTATAATTTATTTTTTAAATAATTGCTATACCACTTGCAAGTATTTAATAAACCTTTGTCTATGTTTGTAAATTTACTATATTTTAAATATTTTATTATTTTTTTATTTGAACCATGTGTTTTTAATACATCAGCTTTTTGAAATGCAATTTTTTTTATCTTTGGAGTTTTTGTTAAATTATTTAACAAGTTAACTATTTTAATTAATTTAATTGGTTTGTTAGAACATATATTAAAAATTTCATGATTTTTCTTAATCCGTAAATGTATTAATTTATGCATTATTTTAATTACATCATCAATATAAGTAAAATCTCTTGTGTGGTTTCCATAATTATTTAAATAGAATATTTTTTTCATAATTGAAGCTTTGATATATTTAAATATCATCATATCAGGTCTTCCCCATTCACCATAAACAGTAAAAAATCTAAGTCCTACAAATTTCATGTTATAAAATTTTGAAAAAATTTCTGCTAATTCTTCATTAAATTTTTTTGTCAAACTATATACGTTTTTAGGTTTAATTATATTTTTTTCATGTAAAGGAAAAACTTTACTATCACCGTATACCGAACTTGAAGAAGCGTAAAAAATTTTTTTGACATTATTATACCTTGAAAGTTCAATGATATTAAAAAATCCATTTACATTTGAATTTATGTATTTTTTTGGATTAATAATCGAATATCTTACACCAGCTTGAGCAGCCAGATGAAATATATAATCAAATTTATTTTTTTGGAATATCTTTTTTAATAATTCAAAATTCTCTAAATTAAATTTAAAAAAATGAAAATTTTTATATTTTAATAACTTTTTTAATCTATCCTGCTTAAGACTAACTGAATAGTAATTATCTAAATTATCAATTCCTAAAATTCTTACCTTTTTATTTGATTTAGCTAGAAAGTTTGCAAAATTAAACCCAATAAACCCACAACATCCTGTTATTAAAATTTTCATAACAAAAAAAAATATACCAATTATTTTATTTTAAGTATATTTATTTATACGATGAAAATAATTCCCTGCGTTATCGGATTAGGATATGTGGGTTTACCAATCGCTCTAAGACTCGCTAACAATTTTTTAACTTATGGATTTGACAAAGATGAAGAAAGAATAAAAAATCTAAATAAAAAAATTGATATTAATAAAGAGTATAAGCCTAAGACATTTAACAATTTTGAAAAAATTATTTTTACAAATAAAATAAATGATATAAAAAACTGTAATTTTTTTATTCTTTGTGTGCCAACACCAATACACAAAAATAAAATGCCCGATTTAAGATCATTAAAAAATGCTGTTAAAACAGTTTCAAAAGTATTAAAAAAGAATGATATTATATTTATTGAGTCAACTGTTTTTCCAGGTGTGACTAAAGATTGTAAAAATTATTTTGAAAAAAAAACTAATTTAAAAAATAATAAAGATTTTTTCATTGGTTATAGTCCTGAAAGAATAAATCCTGGAGACAAAAAATATACTTTGTTAGGTATTAAGAAAATTATAGCATTTGAAACAAAAAATAAAATTGTAATAAAAAAGATTACTAAAATTTATAATAAAATATCGAAGCAATTAATTAAATCTAACAATATTGAAGCAGCAGAAACTGCTAAAGTCATAGAAAATATTCAGAGAGATATTAATATTGCTCTGATGAATGAAATTTTACTTACATGCAAGAGGTTGAAAATAAGTTTCAGCGAAGTTGTTAGATTAGCTAAATCTAAATGGAATTTTTTGAATTTTAGACCAGGGTTAGTAGGAGGACATTGCTTGCCTGTAGATCCATATTATTTGTCAAGTATAGCAAATAAAAATAATTTTAAAACCGAAGTTGCTTTAGCTGGGAGAAAAATTAATGATGGAATGTTAAATTATATAATTAAAGAATTAAATGATTTTTTAAAAAAAAAAAATAAGTCTTTAAGAAATTCTAAAATTATGATCGTTGGATTAACTTATAAAGCCGGGGTGGCAGACATGAGGAATTCGTTAGGTTTTAAAATATTTAAAAAAATTAAAAAAAATAATAAAAAAATAAGTGGATGTGATCCTTTTGCTCAAGAAAAAACAAAAAAAATGTATGGAATTTATAATAAAATAAATAAAAATATAGAATTTGATGTGATTTTATTTCTTTCGTATCACAATATATTTAAAAAAATTTTTAAGGAAGTTATATCATCTAAAAATAAAAACAAAGTTTTAGATCCATTTAATTATTACTCTTAAATTGTTAATCTAAGTTTTTATTAATATGAAAAAAAAAAGATCTCTTATTATATTTATTCCATCTATAGAAAATGCTGGAGTTGAAAAAAATTTATATTTAATAGCAAACTATCTTGCAAGAAAAAATATACCCATAAAAGTTCTTACAGCATCAAATAACAAAAGAAGATTTTTTGATGAAAAGATAAAAATTATATCTGTAAAAAATAAAAAAAGTATAAAAAATTCAAGATTAATAAAAACGTTAGTTGCGATTTTTCTATTTTTCAAAAATTGTCGTAATGAAGATGTTGTAATTTTGTCATTCCAATCGAATATCATTGCAATAATGCTAGGGCTAATTTTTAAAAAAAAAACCATAATTAGATCAAATACAAGTCCTGAAAAATATATAAAAAATGGTATTTATAAAATAATTTTCAAGTTTTTTTTTAATCTAGCTGATGAAATAATTGTTAACAGTTTTGATTTTAAGAAAAAATTTAGAAAATTTTTTTCTATAATACCCAACGTTATCTACAATCCTTTTGTTGGAAAAAAAGTTAAAAAAGTAAATTTCTCTTTTTTTAGTGATAAAAAATCTTTAAAAATAATTAATGTAGCTAGGTTGACTGATCAAAAAGATCATTTCACTTTATTGAAAGCTGTAAAAAAACTAAGTGAGTTTAAAAAATGTAAACTGGCCATTATAGGCAGAGGGTACAGAGAAAAAAAGTTAAGAAAATATATATTGCAAAATGAATTACAAAAAATTGTAAAATTAATTGGCTATCAAAAAAATCCGGAGTCTTATGTAAAAACTTCTGATGTGTTTGTTTTATCTTCTATTTTTGAAGGATTACCAAATGTTTTGATCGAAACCTTATATCTTAAAAAATACATTATCTCTTCTGATTGTCCCACCGGACCAAGAGAAATACTCAAACGTGGTTTGTATGGAGGTTTATTTAAAGTTGGGGATTATAATCAATTATTTTATTTGCTAAAAAATTTTAATAAAAAATCCCGAGAAACAAAACTTAAAATTAATAGGGGATATAAAAGTCTTATAAGATTTGATTATAAAACTAACTGCGATAGATATTTTCAAATAATATCAAAGTATTTTTAAAAAAATGAAACGGAAAAAAATTTCAGGTGGGTTGAGAAAAAAAGGTTATTTTAAAAAAGATAAAAAAAACTTACCTTTAATATCAATAATTACAGTTGTATTAAATAATAAAAAATTTTTAAAACAATCTATTCAAAGCGTTATAGATCAGAGTTATAAAAATTATGAACTAATAATTGTTGATGGAAAATCAACTGATGGAACAATAGATATTTTAAAAAAAAATGATTCAAAAATAAATTATTGGATATCAGAAAAAGATAAAGGTATTTACGATGCTATGAATAAAGGAATAAAATTAAGTCATGGTTCAATAATTGCAATTCTTAATTCTGATGATATTTATTATAAGCGAGCTCTCAAAATAGCTGCAAATTATTTTAATCGAAATAAATATATAGATTTCCTTTTCGGGAGTGTAATTAAATATAAACTTTTGCACGGATATAATCCTTGGAAAATACATTGGAGTTTTGGTTTTTATACAACTCATTCAATTGGTTTTTTTATAAAAAAAAAGGCACAAAAAAAAATTGGCCTTTATAATATTAAATATAAATATTCAGCTGATTATGATCTTTTTTATAGAATGATCGTAAAACACAAATTAAATGGAATGGCTACTAAAAAAAATGAGATATTTGGTAAGTTTAGGAGGGGAGGAATATCATCCAAAATATCCTTTATGGATTATCTTTCCGAAACTGTTAAAATTAGAATAGACAATGGGCAAAACATTTTATTGGTCTCAATGATTTTTCTTTTAAAATATACAAAATATTTTATTGATAGAGTTATATGCTCAATTTTTATTAAATAATTAATTTTTTGTTAACAAAAAAAATTTGACTTTTTTTTTCGAATAGTTTATTGCGTTCACTGTACCGTTACTACGGTGGGGAATAATGTGTGAATCATTAACTGTGCTCGCAAAGGTAAGGAGCTAATCCAAGTCCGAACACTACCCGGTATAGTCCGCTGTCGAATAAAGGCCGAGAAAAGTCTAGTTCTACAATGAAAAATTAGCAGTGGCATTAATTTTTTGGGTTTTTAATAGACTCGAAATTAAGGAGTAAAGGTGCAAACATGCTAAGAATTATTATTTTTTTATTAATTATTACGTTCTCATCTAAAAAATTGTTTGCTGAGAATATTCCTATTATTGTTATTTCGGCAGGAAAAACTTATCAATCAAAAAGCATTGTAGGAAGCGATGTTGTGATAGTTGATAGTAAAGCAATTTCAGAATCTAATGAGTTTTTTCTTGGAGATGTTTTAAGTAAAAATTTAAATGGAATGAATTATTTTCAATCAGGAGGTCATGGTACTACTTCGGGGGTACAGCTAAGAGGTCTACCAAAAAGATATTCTACAGTGTATATAGATGGTGTAAAAGTCTCAGATCCCTCAAGCCCATCAAATGATTATTATTTTGGCAATTTAATGAAGGGTTCAATAGATCGTGTTGAAATTTTGAAAGGTACACAAAGTTCTTTGTATGGTAGTAGTGCCATAGGAGGAACTATCAATCTTTTTACAAAAAAAGGTAAAGAAGGTCATCATAATGACATAGAAGTATCCACAGGCTCAAATGATACAAAGAATTTTAATATTTCCTTCGATGGAAAAGAAAACAACTATGATTATTTTGTTGGTTTCAATAAATTCCTAACCGACGGAATTTCAGCCATGAACGATAATGATGAAAAAGATAAATATTACAATGACAGTGTTGTTGCAAATTTTGGTTACAATATTAATGATAAATTTAGATTAGAAAATTACCTAAGATATGCAGACTCATATTTGGAGTATGACGAAGTTACTTCTGGAAGAACAGATGGTAATAATACTGATGATGAAGAAAGTTCTTACAGTTTAAGATTAATTCGTGATGATGGGAATCTTAAAAATACATTATCATATAATAATACGTATATAAAAAGATCCGTAATAGGCTACTCAGGCACAAATGATATTTACTGGGGATACAGAGATGCCATTAATCTTATTGGTGAATATAATTTTAATTATGATACAAAAATTGTTTACGGTTTGGATAACGAATTTGACAGAGCAGATTTTACAACATGGTCTGTTACCGGTAACCTTGAAAGTGATGAAGCAGTCTACTCACAATATATAGATTTACAATTTAGACCTACAGAAAAAATATATTCAACAATTGGGTTAAGAAGAGATGATCATACAACGGCAGGAGCTTATGAAACAGGAAGAATTACTTTTGCCTACATACCAGATAAAAGAACTAAATTCAGATCTTCTTTGGGTACTGGAATAAGATTTCCTTCTTTGAATGATTACTTTTATGATTATAACGTTGATAATAAAGAAGACCTGGTTCCTGAAAAGAGTACCAGTTTTGATTTTGGTATTGAAAAATTTATTGAAAAACATAATCTCAATTTAGATCTAACTTTATTCCATGTGATCTATGATGATAATCTTTCCAACTGGATAGAAAATACTGATAATGGAAAAGGGCCATCTCAAACTATACAAAATTCAGAAGGAAACATTAAAAGCAGAGGTTTTGAACTTACAACCAAATGGAAACCTGAAAAAACTTTAAGTTTTGATTTAGGGTATACTTTTACTGATGCTTATGATGGAGAAGACTGCGATGATCCAGATTATGCCAAATATCAGGCTGATTGGCATACATGTCTTGATGAGATGCCAGTGAGGGTACCTAGGCACTCAATGAATGCATCCATAAATAAAAAAATTAATAATAAAATTAATACATCACTTTTAATTAAGTATGCAGCAGAGAGAAGAGATTACGGAAACGCCAATACAAGTAATGGGGGATATAATGATGTAATATTAGATGATTATGTCACAGTAGATCTTTCAGGTAATTATAACTTATTTAACAAATATAAAATATATTTTTCAGCGTCGAATATATTTGACGTAAATTACGAAGAAGGGTATCAATATTCAACTCCGGGTAGGAATTTGAATTTTGGTATAAGGAAGGTATATTAATTATGATGAAAAAATTAACAATAATATTACAAAAAGAAATTTTCCCGATAAGTTTAATTTTATTGTTAGCTTTTTCCAGACTAATACCTCATCCACCAAATTTTACTCCTATAATAGCTGTTGCAATAATGAGCAGTTATTTGTTTAAAAATATAAACTTATCTTTCATTGTTTTAATGGCCTCTATGTTGTTAGCAGATGTTTTTGTTGGATTTTATGAACACATGTTTTTTGTTTACCTGTCACTATTTTTAATCACTATTATTTTTTCTAAAATAGCAAATAAAATGAATTTTAAAAATTTGTTTGTTTTTGGTTTTGTTGGTTCATTAATATTTTACTTAATTTCCAATTTTGGGGTTTGGGCTTTTGGATCACTTTATGAAAAAAATTTAAATGGATTAATAAATTGTTATTTTATGGCAATACCTTTTTTCAAAAATACTGTTTTCTCTACGGTAATTTTTTCTTATGGCGCTTTCATTGCTAATTATTTTTATGAAAAAAAAAAATTAGTAACTAAACCAAATTAATTTCTGTTAAAAATTAAATATTTTGACTACCCAGTACATAACATAAATGAAAAAATTGCTCTTTTATTGGTATTTTATCTTAATGTTATGCCAAATTGCGATGGCACAAAGCTCCCTACCAGAATGCAAAGGAAATGATGAAAATATTTCGAAGTACACAAGAAAACATTTTAGTATGATGAGAAAATGGACAAGCTGCCATGGTACTGCGTTGGGCCCAAAAGGTCAGAAATATATTGGCGAATTTTATAAAGGAGAATTCCATGGACAGGGAATCTTTAGACATGAAGGGAGAGAATATGTTGGACAGTATAAAAATCATAAGAGACATGGGCAAGGAACATATACTTATGCTAATGGAGACCAATATACTGGAGAATGGAAAAAAGCTGAATATTATGGACAGGGAACATATATATATTCAAATGGAGATAAATACGTTGGGGAATGGAAAAGGGATGAGTATCATGTTCCCGATAATTTAAAAGGGCGTCATGGACAAGGAACATACACATACATTAATGGAGATAAATACGTTGGAGAATGGAAAAAAGGAAAACGACGCGGACAAGGAACTTTTACACAAGAGAACGGAAAAATTGAGGAAGGAATTTGGAAAAACGATAAGTTAGTTAAACCAAAATAATTAATAATAAAATTTTCAAAAATATTTATTGATATTTTAATATTACGATGATTTGCGGTAGGTACATATGCAACTTTTGTATTTTGATGAATTGATTTTATGAAAGCCGCAATTTTATGGAAACCTGTATTGTCTAATCCGTTCTCAACGCAAGCTAATCGGATGTTCATTTTATGTTTTGATTTTTGTGAACTAAATAAGGCTTTTGAAATTGTAGTTTGATGTTGATCCAAATGAGATTTTATAACATAAAAATTACCACATCTATAACATTAATGGAAGATTGAGAGGGAGACGCAGATTTACACTATAAAGATGCATATCATTTAAATTGACGAACATAACTTTTAAGATAAAATGATCTTTTACAATGGTATTGTCAAAAATTAATAAGAGACGTAAGAGATATCGAGTTGATTTTGTTAAAATTGTTAAGCTTCTTTAATAGATAGAAGATAGATATGGCAAAGGTCTTATTTTTACAGGATTTGTGGATTGAATACTACGGTGTTATGCAGCTTTCTGCTGTGCTTAAGAAACATGGCCATGATACAAGCATATTATTTGACGATGAAGAAAAAGCAGTTGAAGAAATAAAGAAAATAAAACCAGATTTGATAGCTTATTCAATAATGTCTATGCAGTGGAATTGGCTAAAGTCAATGTCAACATTCATAAAAAAAAATGGAATACATTGTCCACAAATTGTCGGAGGAATTCATCCAACTATGGCTCCTGATTCTACATTAAAACATGATGGCATTGACATGATTTGTAGAGGTGAAGGAGAACATGCAATGGTAGAATTATGCAATGCTATTGATAAAAAGATTGATTATTTCAACATAAAAAATTTATGGATAAAAAAAAGAAATGATATTATTAAAAATGGAATAAGACCAAAACTCACATCAGGTGAATTAACTGCTCTTCCATTTCCAGATCGTGAATTGTATACCAAATATGAATATTTTAAAAATTACCCATTTGTAACTTTTGTTGGATCAAGAGGATGTCCTTTTAAATGTTCATTTTGTGAGGTTCCTACAATAGTAAACCTTTCTGGTACTGGAAAATCGACAGTTTATCAAAATGTAGATTCTTTTATAGATGAAATAGAGAATGTGAAAAAGAAAGGTTTTCTTAAAGGTAAATTATTAATGTTTACAGACTCAACTTTTAATTCTCACAAAAAGTGGTTTGTTGAGTTTTGTCAAAAATACAAAGAAAGAATTAATTTACCATGGACTTGTAATCTTAGAGCTGAATTGGTTGATGAAGATCAAGTTAAAGTAATGAAGTCTGCAAATATTGATAATGTGCGTTTTGGAGTAGAATCTGGAGATGAGAATATTCGTTGCAATGTTTTAAAAAAAGGAAGGTTGCCTGATCAAAAAATATATGATTGCGCATATTTATTGAAAAAATATAAAATTCCATTTCAGACATTTAATATGTTTGGAATACCTACAGAAACCTATGAGCAGGCATGGAAAACTATAAAAATTAATCAAAAAATAAAACCAAATGCTGTGGGAATGTATATTGTCTATTTTTTTCCAGGCCTAGGTTTAACTGATTTTACTCTTGAGAAAGGTCTTATAGATAAAAAAGATCTTGAAATGTCACAAAAGCCACCTTATAACTACCATTTAAGTTTATTAGCTTTGCGCCCAGAACGTAATAAAGACATTGTTAAAATAAGTAATTTACAAAAATGGGCGATTGTAGTCTTAAGATTTCCAATTTTGGAACCACTAGTTAGAAGATTATGTGAATTACCACATAATTCATTTTTTTCTTTTGTTTATATGATTTCTCAAGCATGGGAATGGCGGAAATGGTCTTCAAAATCAACTATCAGGAGATTGTTTTATGAAGGCGTATTAAACTATAAGGCAATGTTTGTTACAAAAGATAAAGAGAACGGATTTTTTCTTAAATTATCACAACTACTTGTCAAAAAATTAAGGCGCAAAGTTACAAATTGATTGTTAGGTATTTAAATTCTCTTTAATTACATTCTGTTTACAAGTGTAATAAAAAGATTGAAACTTTTCTTTTCTTTTACAAAATAAAAAAAAATAATGAAAAAACTATCTCTATGTGTATTTCTGGTTTTGGCTTTTTACAATATGAGCCAAGCAGACAGTTTGTTGCCCAACTGTAAGGGGACCGATTCTTTCAAATGGACGAATTGTTTTGGAACTGAAAAAAAAAACATTGCATATGATCTCTTATATCAGGAACAATACAAATACAAAAAAGTTTTATATGAAGGGGAATATAGGAATGGGAAATTTCATGGGCATGGAATTTTAACTTATCCCGATGGAATAAAATATATTGGAGAATTAAAATATAATAAACCAAACGGACATGGAACCATGAATTTTTCGAACGGAATAAAATATATTGGTGAATTCAAATACGGTCTTCCGAATGGACGAGGAACCATGTCATATCTAAATGGAAATAAATATATAGGTCAATTTAAAGATGGTAGCTATCATGGAAAAGGGATTTTGATAGACTCTATTGGAAATAAATATATTGGAAAATATAAAGATAATAAACGAAATGGAAAGGGAACCAACATATATGCTAATGGAAATAAATACATTGGAGAAATTAAAGATAACATAAAGCACGGACAAGGAATTTACATATGGGCAAACGGTGCAAAATACGTTGGAGAATGGAAAGATGCTAAATTCAACGGATTAGGAACTTACACATTTCATGATGGAATAATTTTAAAAGGTATCTGGAAAGAATCTAAACTAATTGAACAACGTTAAATGAACAATTAAAATGAAAAGTGTATCAAGCGGTAAAACTAGGGGAAGTCATCCTTACCATAGAAGAAAAAAGATAAAGCAAAATAAAAATAAAAAGAAAAAATACGTGAAATTTCCAAAGCGTTTAGAGAAGCAAAGAAAAACGGTATCGGAGCAATCACAAGACGAATTAGAACCTATTATATCAACACCGATTAATAGTCCTATGTCAGATGAATAATGAAAAAAAGGAAAAAGAAACTTGTATGACAGATTATAAAGCTAAATTTCTAATAGGTCAGATTGTACACCATAAATTATTTGATTATACAGGAGTAGTTTTTGATATTGATCCCTTTTTTCAAAGTTCAGATGAGTGGTATGAACAAATAGCTCGATCACGTCCTCCAAAAAATAAACCTTGGTATCACGTTTTAGTTCATGCAGCTGAACACACAACATATGTTGCTGAACAAAATCTTGATCTGGAAGAATATCCTAAAGCAATACAACACCCGCTCATCAATTCTCTTTTTACCAAATTTGATGGATCACAATATTATTTAAAATCTAGAACTAATTAAGAAAAATTTATTGTGAATAATTCACTAAATATTTTAAATCGTAAGATAATCAGGTGTACTAAGTGTGAACGGCTTGTAAAATTTAGAAAAAAAATTGCTAAAGAAAAAAGAAAAAGATTTATTCGTGAAACCTATTGGGCAAAGCCGATTACAGGTTATGGCGATTATAATGCTCAATTATTATTAGTTGGCCTAGCACCTGCCGCGCATGGAGGAACACGTACAGGCAGAGTTTTTACTGGTGATAAATCAGCCGAATTTTTATTTCGATGCTTGTTTAAATCAAAATTATCCAATCAACCGACATCGGAATATAAAAATGATGGTCTTATACTTTATAATACATACTTAACTCCAGCATTAAAATGTGCGCCTCCTAAAGACAAACCTACCAATCAAGAGCTTAAAAATTGTTCTATTTTTTTTAAACAAGAAATCAGTTTTCTTGGTAATATAAAAATTATTGTTGCTTTAGGGAAGATTGCTTTTGATGCTTGTTTGAAATTGTACAAAGAAAATTATTCAGTAAAAAATAAATATTATGTTTTTAGCCATGGTGCACAATATACTTTACCAGATAAAAAAATATTGGTGGGTTGTTACCATCCTAGCCCAAGAAATGTAAATACAAAACGATTAAATGTAAAAAAAATGGTTTTTCTTTTTGAACAAGTTAAAGAATTATTGAATTAAATAAAGATTGTTTTATGCCAGAATATTTAAACGAACTAAATAAAATAATGACTTTTGATGGCAACCTTGAATGGAGGAGGGTGTTGCTATGAATATCAATACTTTTGATTATAGTTATTTTTTTAATAACCAAGAAAAGTCAAAAATAAATGTATGAAATAGCTGCAAATTTAACATTAATTGTTCATTTTGCTTTTATTCTCTTTGTTATATTTGGCGCGTTATTGTTTTTTGTTACAACAAAAATAGTTTTTATACATATTCCATCTTTTATTTTGGGATCTTATGTTGAATTAACTCATTCTATATGTCCTCTGACTTATCTTGAAAATTGGTTTTTACATAAAGCTAACTTGACAACATATTCTGAAGGTTTTATTCACAATTACTTAGTGTCCATTGTTTATCCAACAAACATGAGTAAAGATCTACAGATATACCTAGGAATAGGTCTTATAGTTATAAATATGATTATTTATGGATTTATAATTATTAAACTTAAAAAAAAGTTTTAGATGAATAAACTATCTCTATACGTGTTTTTAGTTTTATTTTTTTTCAATATTAATTTTGTTAATGCTGAAAATATAAGACATGCATATTTTGCCGGAGGGTGTTTTTGGTGTATGGAGGAATCTTTTGAGAAGGCAATTGGTGTACAAGAAGTTATTTCGGGCTATTCGGGGGGGCATCTAGTTAATCCGACCTATAAAGAAGTTACTTATAAAAATACTGGCCATTTTGAAACAGTGAAAATTATCTACGACCAAAGCAAGATTAGTTTTGAACGGTTACTAGATTTATATTGGACGAACATAGATCCTTTTGACGCCGCGGGTCAATTCTGCGATAAAGGACTTAGTTATAGAACAGTTGTATTTTATCAAAATAATTTGCAGAAACAGTTAACAGAAAAATCCATCAAGAAGATTGAAAAAAAATTTAATGGAAAGAAAGTCGTGACATTTGTAAGAAAATTTGAAAAGTTTTATTCAGCAGAGAACTATCACCAAGACTATTATCAGGAAAGTTTTATTAATTATTTAATGTACAAAAAAGCCTGTGGTAGAGAAGAACAATTAAAAAGAATATGGCAATAATGAAAAAGTTTCTAGGGATTTTGGTTATGGGTTTATTGGCGTGTAATACAGCAATTTCTGTTGATTCTTTAACAGAAGGACAAAATGAAAAGTAGGACAGTTATTTCATTAATAGTTGTAATAATAATTCTTTTTTTAGCTCGAACTATATATAGCGACCATAACTTAAAAAAAGTTATTGGTGCATGTATTTTAGCTCAAACACAAACTTCTAATTTAGAAGAAGCCAAACAAATCTGTGTAGATAAGTTTAAATAATGCAAAAACTAAAAGGGCGTGTTAGATCCATTTTCACCAAAGGCAATAACGAAATGCTTAAAAGAACTGGTTTTTCAGATATTTCATCAATAAAAAAATTAATTTGTTTTGAAATTTTTCTAGCAATTAAATAAATTAAGCTGATAGACTTTGAACTGTAAATTATTAAATATATTTAATGTTGAAATCTTTATTAGGAAAAATCATTTATTATTCGTACTTCGTAATATTAAAGTCTATCCCGCAGAAATTTTATAAAAATATAATTTTCATTTTAGAAAAATTCATCTTATACACAAAAAAAATATCATTGGGACATACTATTATTGTTGATCAACAAATCCAAAATATAAATTTCAAGATTTATGTACGAAAAAATAATACCCAAGCTCATTACACTTATACACAATTGTTAGATGGTAAGCGCACTTATGAACTTTCTATAACAGTTTGTTTAAACAGCATTTTAAAAAATGAAAAAATACCTGTTTTTGCTGATGTAGGTGCTTTTGTAGGTCACTATGCTTGCTATGTTTCAAAATTTTTAAATTATGATCTTCCCGTTTATGCTCTAGAAAGTAATGATAAGTTTTGTGAAGATCTTAAAAAATCAGCCTCTTTAAGTAAAATTTCAAATATTGAAGTATTAAATTGTCTTTTATCAGACAAAAAAGAAGAATTATTCGTTTATGATGTAACTGTTATGAATCCTGAGGAATTGCAAAAAAAAAACTAATAGATAGTGATTATTTAAAAAAAATTTTAAAATTTGGTAAAAAGAAATTAACAACTACAATGGATGATGTTTTTGAAAAAAAAAAAATTATTCCAAATATTTTAAAAATAGATGTTCATGGTGCGGAGGGCAAGATATTATCTGGTAGCAAAAATTTGCTAAAGAAAAATGTAAATTATTTACTAATGGAACTTCATACTTCAAAAGAACTAGAAAAATATTCACCAGGATTTACAAAAGCAGATATCATAAAAGAGTTAATAGATCTTGATTTTAATTGCTATATGATATCTCCGCATTCAGATGGTTATCGCAACCTAATCTCAGTCGACTGGACAACACAGCAATCATATCTAAATAATACAAGTAAATTAGAATATCTTAAAATTGAAAAGGATTTAACAGCAAGCGTTTTATACGATAGAAATTTTTCAGACATATTTATTTTGGCTATAAAAAAAGAAATTAATATTAACTCTTTAGGCTGCTTTTAAGAATTTTATAGAAAAAATATTTAACTCTAAAAAATTTTATAAATAAATAAGGCACCCGAAACTAGAGGCGGGATAAATGAAAAAATTATAATAATTTTCCGTAAAAAAGAAGGTTATGAAAATTTGTTAATGTTAAATTATTGGCTCAGTGATTGGTTGCGGGGGCTGGATTTGAACCAGCGACCTTCAGGTTATGAGCCTGACGAGCTACCAGACTGCTCCACCCCGCGATAAAATTAAATTCTATTCCTCATTTTCTGGATTTTTTTCGCTCTTTTAATATTTTCTTGCTTAATTCTTTTTTTTTTTTCAGAAGGTTTTTCGTAGGTATTCTTCAACTTTACAATTTTGAAAAATCCATCCCTTTGAAGTTTTTTTTTCAAAATTCTTAGTGCTTGCTCGACATTATTATCTTTGACTTCTATTTTAATAACTACCTCCAAAAGTTGATTTAACTAGCATTTTTTATTTTTTTTTTCTACATAAAAATTAAAAAGGTTTTTTTGGAATTTTCCTTTCAAAATTATTTCTAAAAGCGATCAATTTTTTTAAGATATTCGAGTATCTTGTTGATAAAATTGATATTGCGAATAATGCAGCATTTATTGATCCCGCTTTGCCAATTGCAAAAGTTCCAACAGGTATACCGCTTGGCATTTGTACGGTTGATAGCAAACTATCAAGTCCTTTAAGTTTGCTTTCAATTGGCACACCCAATACTGGCAATGTAGTTATTGAAGCAGAAACGCCAGCCAAATGTGCGGCTCCGCCAGCACCAGCTATAATTATCTCTATACCTTTTTTTTCAGCAATCTTAAGATAATCGTGTAATCTTTTAGGCGTTCTATGAGCAGATATAATTCTTACATCATGTTTGATATTAAATTTTTCGAGTGTGTCACTGCAAAATTTCATGGTATTCCAATCAGACTTGCTACCCATTATGATTGCTATTAAACTATACTTCTTCTTTTTCAATTTTTTTTTCTTCCTTTTTGATTCTTTTTTCTGCTCTCGCTAACGCTTTTTCCAAGTCTAGTTGTGAACAAAGATTTATCGCGATTGGATCCTTTAAAGATAAATTATTAAAATTCCAATAAGTTCTTTTTTTTATTGACATAACCGTATTTTTTGTAGTTCCAATTAATTTAGCAATTTGTGTATCTAATAATTCTGGATGGTTTTTAATTAGCCATAGAATTGCATCAGGTCTATCCTGTCTTTTTGAAAGAGGTGTATATTTAGGTTTTTTTCTCTCTTTTTGTGATATATCTATTTCTTTTCTAAGTAGTTGCAATGGTCTATTGACATCTTTAGACGAAAGTTCAATTTCTTCTCTAGTGAGTTGATTAGTTATAATAGGATTATAAGCTTTAATTCCCTTGGCTACTTCACCATCAGCAATGCCTTGAACTTCTACTTCATGCAGATTGCAAAAACTTGCAATTTGCTTAAATGATAACGACGTATTTTCAACCAACCATACAGCTGTAGCTTTTGGCATTAATGGAATGTTTTTCATTTGAAAAATGATTTAAAGTTTTGAAACTTTTTGTTAAATTTACTTACTCTACCTTTATCAAGAATTTTTTGTTTTCCACCAATCCACGCATAATGAGATTTAGGGTCTATATCTAATTTAAGTATATCTCCTTCTTTACCCCAGGTTGATCTAGTTTCAAACTGAGTTCCGTCAGTCATTTCAACTTTAATCTTGTGATAATTAGGATGTATTTTTTTTTTCATAATTTTATGAGTTTTTATAACAAAAGATTTGAATAAACAATTAAAACTTACTGTTTTAACTGTTAATTAAATTAACTAAATCCTTATTTATAAAGGAATTTGTGACTAGGACATTTTTTTTATTTATGTAGTCTGAATTTCCAGAGTAATCACTTATGGAGCCCCCAGCTTCTTTTACAATTATAATTCCAGCAGCAATATCCCAGTAATTTAAATTTCTTTGAAAAAATCCATCAGCTCTTCCGGCGGCTACGTAAGCAATATCAAGTGATGCACTTCCCATTTTTCTTAAGGGTGAAGATAAAAATTTTGAAATTTTTTTATATTCATCCAAACTTAATTCTCTTTCATTAGATTTAAAAGTAGGTCCTCCCGTGAATATCATGCAGTCATTTAATTTTTTTCTGCTAGATACTCTTATTCTTTGATTGTTTACATAAGCTCCCTTTTCTTTTTCTGCTAGAAACATTTCATTTTTTATGGGATCGTAAATTACACCACATATTATTTCATTTTTTTTTTCTAAAGCTACCGATATAGCAAAATGTGGAATACCATGTAAAAAATTTAATGTTCCATCAATAGGATCTATTATC
This sequence comes from alpha proteobacterium SCGC AAA240-E13, assembly GCA_000504625.1. Classification (GTDB taxonomy): domain Bacteria; phylum Pseudomonadota; class Alphaproteobacteria; order Pelagibacterales; family Pelagibacteraceae; genus AAA240-E13. The sequence continues at coordinate 41,189 of AZHR01000004.1, read as the reverse complement.
CATCTGTATTCAGAATTTTCAGTTTTAATTTCTCCTATTTCTTCACTGAGAAAAGAATAATTTGGTCTGGATTTTTTTAATTCACTGATCAAAGTTTTTTCAACTTTTTTGTCAGCACTGGATACAAAATCCGAAGGCCCTTTAACCGAAACCTGTAATTTTTCAATTTCCCCAAAATCTCTGATTAATGTTTTTGAAGCTTTTTCACAAGCCATTATTATTACATTCATATTTGCAGAAATTGTTTTCATTACTTTATTTTTTTAATGTATTCTAAGCTTCTACTATCAACTATAATCTCGTCACCGTTTTTTATAAAAGGGGGTACTAGAATTTTAAGATTATTATCTATTATTGCTGGTTTGTAAGACGAAGAAACAGTCTGCCCTTTTAAGGCTACATCAGTATTAATGACTTTGCATTCTATTGAAATAGGTAATTCAACAGATAGAGGATCGTCTTCAAAAAAATTAATTGTTACTTCTAAGTTTTCCTTTAGGAGTTTGGCTTTTTCTCCAATTTTTTTTTTATTAACCGCTATTTGTTCAAAAGTTGTCTGATCTATAAAATGACAATTGTTATCGTCTTCAAAAAGAAAATTATATTTTTTTTCTTCCAAGGTAACTCTTTCTACACTATCGCTAGATCTGAATCTTTCATTGCGCTTGGTATCTTTGTTTATACTTTTTAATTCTACTTGATTGAAAGCACCACCCTTGCCAGGTTTGACATGTTGAGCTTTTATAACTTCCCATAAGTCGTTGTCATGATTTATTATCATTCCAGGTTTCATTTCATTTCCTAATATTTTCATTTTTTATTTAAATTTCTTTATCGCTAAAACAGGATCTAATTTTTTATTATTCCAAACATAGTTTGAACAAGCTATAAAATCTGCTCCGTTTGATAATATTTTTTTGTAGTTGTAACTATCAATTCCACCAATTGCAACGACGGGCATATTAATTTTTTTTTTGACCCAACGCAATATTGCTAAGTTGGCTCTAAAAGGGGATTTTTTTGTTGAAGATTCAAAAAAAGATCCAATGGCTATGTAATTAGCACAATCTTTTTTTGCCTTTAAAGCTAATTTTTTAGAATTATGACACGTAACTCCAATAATTTTATTTTTTCCTAAAATTTTTCTGCTTTTTTTGTAATTCATATCTTTTTGACCTATATGGCAACCATCTGCATCAACTTTTTTTGCAATTAAAGGTCTATCATTAATTAAAAATTTAACGTTATTTTTTTGAGCTATTTTTTTTATTTTTTTAGCTATTCTTATAAGATTATTGGTAGTTATTTTTTTAAGTCTTAATTGAAAAAACTTAACTTTATTAGTTTTAAATATCAGACGAAGTTCTTTGTAAAATTTATTCCCCTTTATTTTTGTAGGTGATATTAAATAGACAAATTTTTTCAATTTTAACTAAGCCAATACCTGATTTTCAAGATTGATATTCCATTGAGCCGTACTTGAGAGACCATTCATTTTAGATCTGTGATTAAAGATTTTTTGTGTATTTTTAGTATCTTTAATATTTTTTGCCCAATTTTTTAATGCACTTTGTTGTAAAGCTCTTCCATAGGAAAAAGACATCAAAAAATTTGTGTCATTAATTTTGTTTATTTCATTTAAATTTCGAGTAGCTTCAACTTCGGATTGTCCTCCCGATAAAAAGGCTATTCCAGGAACTTCACTAGGTACATTTTTCTTCAAACATTTTAAAGTATATTCTGCAATTTCGATTGAACTATTTTTCTTTACAGAATTAGATCCAGGTAAAATCATATTTGGTTTTAGTATAGTTCCTTTAAGATTAATATTATGAAAAAACAATTCTTCATAGCACTCTTGTAAGATTTTAGAAGTTACTTTATAACATTTGATAATATCATGATTGCCGTCCATCAAAACTTCTGGCTCTATTATAGGAACCATTTTTGCCTCTTGTGCTAGCGCAGCATACCTTGCAAGTGAGTGTGCATTGGATTTAATGGATAATTCGGAAGGGAATTTATCAGAAATATTGTACACCGCTCTCCATTTTGTGAATCTTGCTCCTAATTTATAGTATTCTGCTAATCTTTCTCTTAATCCATCTAGTCCTTCAGTAATTTTTTCTTCTGGAGAGCCAGCTAATGTTTTTGCACCAGTATCAACTTTAATTCCTGGTACGGCTCCAGAATTTTCAATTAATTCAGGAATAGTTTTTCCAGAAAAGGTTTTTTGTTTTATTGTTTCGTCATAAAGAATTACTCCCCCAATATAATTTTTCATACCTTCTGAAGAAAACAATGTTTCTCTAAATTTAAGTCTATTTTCGGCTGTAGATTCAACATTTACACTGGACAATCTTTTAGTCATAGTTCCAGTGCTTTCATCAGCAGCGAGTATACCTTTGCCTTTGACTAAGATTTGCTTTGCAATTTTTTCGACTTCACTCATCAATATTTTAACTAACTTCTAAAGCTTTTATACCAGGTAAATCTTTTCCTTCAAGAAGTTCTAAAAAAGCTCCACCCGCAGTTGATGTATAAGTAAATCTATCCGAACATCCAAATTTATTTATTGCGGCTACAGTATCACCGCCACCGATAATAGAAATAAGCGATTTAGATTTAGTATTTTCAGATATTTTATTTGCAATTTTTTTACTTCCAAAAGAAAACTCGTTAATTTCAAAATATCCAGCTGGTCCATTCCATAAAACTGTTTTTGATAAATCTATTATTTCAAAAATCTTTTTAATGGTTTTCTCACCAGTGTCCAAAATTATATCATCATTATCAATTTCATCTAAATTTTTCAAACTACCTTTTGAATTGTGATTCTTTGATACAATTACATCTTCGGGCAATAAAAGATTGCAGTTATTTTTTTTGGATTCTATAATTATTTTTTCTATAAAGTTTTCTTGATTTTTTTCAAATAATGATTTTCCAATGTTGTAACCTTTATGTTTTATAAATGTGTTTGCCATTGCACCAACAATGGCTATACTTTGCATTTTTTTTACTAGATTAATTAAAACACCTGTTTTAGTAGAAATTTTTGAACCACCTATTATACAAGCAACGGGTTTTTTTGCATCGTCTGTTAATATTTTTAAAATATTTACTTCTTGTAATAATTGTTTGCCCGCAAAAGAATTAATGTGTTGTGTTATTTCGCAAACAGAAGTGTGAGCTCTATGAGAACATGAAAAAGCCTCATTTATATATATATCACCAATTGAAGAAAGTTTTTTAGCAAAAGATACTGAATTTAATTCTTCTTCTTTGTTGAATCGTATGTTTTCTAAGAGCAAGATTTCCCCATTAAGAATCTTTTTTGAATTTTCAATTACTTTATGACCAATACTTTCATTTAAAAAAAGCACATTTTGATTTAGATAATTTGATAATTTTTTTGCAATTGGTTTTAAAGTTAATTCAGGAACAATCTTTCCCCCAGGTCTTCCTAGATGAGAAATAATTATTATTTTTGCTTTCTTACTTATTAGAAATTTTATTGTCGGTAGAACTTTTTCTATTCGTGAGGTTTCTGTGATAGATCCATCATTTATTGGAACATTGAAGTCAACTCTTAATAAAACCCTCTTTCCTTCTATATTTTGAATGTCATCTAATTTATTTATTTTAACCATTTTGCATTAAATTTTGCCGAAATAACTCGCCAAATCACATATTCTAGATGCAAAGCCCCATTCATTATCGTACCAGGCAGAAACCTTTGCCATTTTGTTTTCTATCACCTTTGTTAACGCAATATCTACTATTGCAGAATGTGAGTTGTGATTGAAATCGGAAGAAACGAGAGGTTCATTACTTATATCTAAAATATTTTTTAATTTAAATTTTGAAGCTTTTTTAAATGAATTATTTATTTTTTCAGTACTTAAATTTTTTGGTGAAGAAAATACAAATTCTATCAATGATACGTTCGGAGTTGGTACTCTGATTGAAATGCCTTCAATTTTACCTTTTAGACTGGGTATAATATTACCAAGGGATTTTGTAGCACCTGTTGTTGTTGGTATCATTGAATTGGGTGCACTTCTTGCTCTTCTTAAATCTTTGTGCGAATTGTCCAATAGTCTTTGATCAGTTGTGTAAGAATGTATTGTTGTCATGAAACCTCTTTCAATTCCAAACTCCTCATTCAACACATATGCTACTGGAGCGAGACAGTTTGTAGTACAAGATGCTGCAGAAATTACATTATCTTTGGATTTTAAATCTTTTTCATTCACTCCAAAAACAATATTTTTTGCACCTTTGCAAGGAGCTGAAACTATAACTTTGCTTGCACCACTGTTGATATGCTCTGATGATTTTTCTATTGTATTGAACTTACCTGTGCATTCTAAAACAACATCCACATCATATTCCTGCCAGTCTATTTTTGAGATTTCAGTTTCATGTGTCATTTGTATTACTTTTCTATTAAAATGAATTGTGTACGGGGTGTAACTAATTTCTTTTTTTAACTTTAACTTTCCGTGCACAGTATCATTAGCTAGCAAGAAGCTACTTATTTCAGTACTGCTCTTATTGTTTATGTGAACTACTTCTATATCTTTTCTATCCTGTTCTATAATAGATCTTAAGGCCATTCTTCCAATTCTACCAAATCCATTTATACCAATTTTTATAGCCATAATTATTTACCCAACATTTTTTTAGCAATCATAACAACACTATCGCTAGTTAAGTTAAAATCTTCATAAATTGCTTTATACGGAGCACTTTTTCCAAAAGATTTCATTCCCAAAGAAGTTCCTTCAGAACCAACATATTTTTCCCATCCAAATATGCTGCTTGCTTCAATAGATATTTTTTTAGAATTTGCTTCAATAACTTTTTCTCTATAATCTTTTGATTGTTTATCAAATAGTTCTTGGCATGGCATAGAAACCACTTTTGAATTAATGTTAGCTTCTTTTAATTTATTTAATGAATCGATGGCAATTTGAACTTCCGAACCAGATGCGATTAAAGTAATTTCAGGATTTGGGCTAGTTTTTTTAAGTTCATATCCACCCAAGCTACTCATATTTTTTTTGTTGAGTGTTTCAGTGACAAATGGAATCTTTTGTCTTGATAAGGCTATCACGCTGGGATTAGTACTACTTTTTAAGGCAATTTCCCAACATTCAAGTGTCTCAATTGTGTCGGCTGGTCTAAAAACATTTAAATTTGGAACAGCTCTTAAATGGGCCAAATGTTCAATGGGTTGGTGTGTTGGACCGTCTTCTCCTAGTCCAATTGAGTCATGAGAAAACACATAAATAACCTTTAATCCCATTAATGCTGATAATCTTAAAGATGGTTTACAGTAATCTAAAAAAATTAAAAAAGTACCACCGTAAGGGATTATTCCTCCATGCAAAGCCATACCATTCATAATTCCCGCCATACCATGTTCTCTAACTCCATAGTGAATGTAATTTCCATCAAACTTAGATGGTTTTAGTATTAAAGATTGCTTTGTTTTTGTATTATTTGAACCACTTAAATCTGCAGATCCACCAATTAATTCTGGCTGATTTTTTGTAATTGCTTCCAAAACACTTGCAGAACTTTGTCTTGAGGCAACATTAGCTTTTAAATCAAAAAATTTTTTCTTTTTTTCTTCTATAAATTTATCGAAGTTAGTAGGAAGCTTACTGTTTATTATTCTTAAAAATTCTTTTTTTATATTACTGCTTTTTTTATCTAAGATGTAATTCCATTTTTTTTCGTAAAAAGCGCCCTTTTTACCAATAGCTCTCCACTCATCAAGAATTTCTTTTGGAATTTCAAAAGGTTCATGTTTCCACTTTAATTTCTTTCTAACTAGCTTTACCTCATCTTCTCCTAGTGCTGCGCCATGAGACGACGCTTTACCAGCTTTATTTGGAGAACCATATCCTATAATTGTTTTGCAGGAAATTAAATTTGGTTTTTTGGAATTTAAACTTTTTTTAATTGCCTTAGAAATTTGCTTTTCGTTATGACCATTTACCTCTTGAAAAGACCAGCCGTAACTTTCAAATCTTTTTTTAAAATTATCAGATACCGCTAGGCTGGTTGGGCCATCAATAGATATTTTATTATTATCAAAAAAAACTATAAGATTTTTAAGTTTTAAATGTCCTGCTAAACTCATTACTTCATGACTTATTCCTTCCATCATATCTCCATCACTGGTAAGGACATAAGTTTTATGGTTAATTAGATTGGAACCAAATCTTTTTTTTAAAATTTCTTCTGCTATTGCCATGCCAACTGCATTTGACAAACCTTGACCCAGAGGGCCCGTTGTAGTTTCTATTCCAGAATTTTTTTTGTACTCAGGGTGTCCAGCGCATATAGAATTTAATTGTCTAAAATTTTTTATATCTTCTAGTGAAATGCTTTTGTATCCAGTCAAGTAAAGTAGTGAATATAAAAGCATAGAACCGTGACCTGCAGAAAGAATAAATCTATCCCTGTTAATCCAGTCTGGATTTTTTGGATTAAACCTTAAGTGGTATTTAAATAATATTGTTGCCACATCAGCCATTCCCATTGGTAGACCTGGATGACCTGAATTAGCTTTTTCTACCGCATCTATAGACAAAAACCTTATTGCGTTTGATAATTCTTTTAAGTGATTGTTCACTTTAAAACCTATATAGACTTGCTTAATTCAAATCAATATTATGATGGAACTTATAAATGAAAAATTTGGAAGAAAAAGAAAAAAAATTAGAGTTTACTTTATCAAAACTTAAGGCTTTGAAATTAAATTTTGCAGACTTAAGTGCAAATATTTCAAATATTGAGAATCAAAAAAATCAATTCAAGATTGAAAAAGAAGAATTACAAGTAAAATTTCTTAACTTAAACAGAGAGCATCAGAATTTAAAAAAAAAACTAGAGAAAATTAACTTGGAAGAGATGAAAAAATTTGAAAATCAAAATAAATTTACACAAAAAGTTGATGAATTAAATCAAGAAACTGACAGTTTAATAGAAGAAATAGATAAATGGCAAATGTGAATATTCATTTTAATGGAAAAGATTACCTCCTATCTTGTGACGATGGTCAAGAAGAAAATTTAAAAAAACTAGCTGGTCATTTAAATAAAAAATTTGATGAATTAAAATTAAACTTAGGAAATATAGGTGAAAATAAACTTTTGTTAATTTCATCTATTAAAGTTATCGATGAATATTATGATTTATTAAAAAAAATTGAATCTAAAAAAAAAGAATTTAATAATTTATCAGAAAAGTTTAAAGAACTAAAATCATTGGTGTTAGATTATAAAAATGATAAAGATAATGAAATAAATGAATTGAAAGAAGATCTAAATAAATTTAAAAAAATGGCTGATGAAAATAAAGATGTTTATGAAAAAATGTTAGATACAGCAACTGAATCTATTGAAGAATTTATTCAAAGTTCTTCAAAAAGTAATATATTGCAATAAATGCATGTTGATAAATTACTTTTAAGATTAAAATTTACTAAGAAAAGAGAAAAATTATATTCAAATAAAATTTTTTTTCCATTTGATAAAATATTTTTTTTAATAAAAAAAAATTTTCCATCTAAAAAAATTTCAATTGCTGGTTATTATCCTTCTAATTTTGAGGTTAATATTATAGATTTTTTGCATAAAGCAAATAAAAAGAAGTTTAATATTGGTTTACCATTAATTAAAAAAGACTATAAAATGGTTTTCAAATCTTGGGTACCAAATGAACCTCTATATGTAAACAGATTTGGAATCTTAGAACCAAAAAAACAAAATATTACATTCAAGCCTGATATAATTTTAGTACCCCTTACCACTTTTGATCGAAATTTGAATCGCATAGGATATGGAAAAGGTTATTATGATAGGGCTTTGAGGCAATTATCTATTAATAAAAAAATTTTAACAATAGGTATCGCGTTTTCTTTTCAAGAATGTTCTTTTATTCCTACAAATCAATATGATTATAATTTAGATTGTATTTTAACAAATAGAAATTTAATTTATAAGAAAACCAATGAAAATTTTATTTTTAGGTGATGTAGTTGGCCCATCTGGGTGTAAGTCAGTTAAATGTTATTTGCCCCAAATTAAAAAAAAAAATAAAATAGATTTTGTAATTGTAAATGGTGAAAACGCCGCAGATTCAGGAGTGGGTATTACGGAAAAAATTACTGAAAATTTATTTAAAGCTGGAGTAGATGTAATTACTACGGGTAATCATGTTTGGGATCAAAAAGAAACAATAGAACATATATCGAGAGAAACAAGACTATTGAGACCTGAAAATATGATTGAAAACTCACCAGGAAAAGGTTTTGAAATTTATAACACCTTATCAGGAAAAAAAATTGCAGTATTAAACATAATGGGAAATATATTTATGAACAAATGTGATGATGTTTTTGTAACAACAGAAAAAATATTTAATAAATTTAAACTTAAAAAAGACGCAGATTTTATTGTTGTGGATTATCATGGAGAAATAACCAGTGAAAAAATGGCAATGGGTCACTATTTAGATGGAAAAGCAACTTTGGTTGTAGGTACGCACACACATGTACCAACCTCTGATGTTAGAGTTTTAGAAAATGGTACAGCTTATCAAACTGATACTGGCATGTGCGGAGATTATAATTCAGTAATTGGAATGAATAAGGAAAATTCTCTGAAAAAATTTTTTAAAAATAAGGAAGCAAAAAAACACTACCCCTCCGTTGGTGAAGCAACTTTATCTGGAATAATTGTCGAAGGAGATATCAATACGGGTTTAGCAAAATCAGCAAAACAATTTCTTTTTGGAGGAGTATTAAAGGAAGTTAATTGATATGGCTGGGCATTCACATTGGGCTGGTATTAAATATAAAAAGGGAAGAGCAGATAAACAAAGATCAAAAATTTTTTCTAAGATTTCAAGAGAAATTATAGTGGCTGCTAAGTTAGGAGATAAAAATCCAGATATGAATCCCAGATTAAGATCTGCAATTCAATTAGCGAAATCAGCCAACATACCCAAAGAAAATGTTAAAAGAGCCATAAGTAAATCCGAGACAAACCAAAATATCAATTATGATCATCAAAGATATGAGGGTATGGGTCCAGGAAAAGTATATGTCATAGTCGAGACTTTAACTGATAATAAAAATAGAACAGCTTCCAATATCAGAACAATTTTTCAAAAGCATGGAGGTAGTCTAGGCACTACAGGAGTAGCTTCTCACAATTTTAAACAATTAGGAATTATTAGAATTGAGAAAAAAACTATTTTGGATGAATCAATATTAGAACTAGCAGTCGAAGTAGGGGCTGAAGAATGTATTTCTAATGAAAACTTTCATGAAATATTTTGTTCTAAAGAGCAATTTTATAAAGTTAAAACAGCAATTGAAAAAAAAGTTGATAATATTATCCATTCAGGAATTGAATGGCATCCTTTAAATCAATTAGATTTAAAAGAAAATCAATATAAATCTGCTATTAATTTATTAAAATCCCTAGAGGAAGATAATGATGTACAAAACGTTTATACAAATTTAAAAAAGAAAAAATTATATTAACAGATGATAATTATTGGAATAGATCCTGGTGTAAGTGGAGCAATTTGCGTTTTAAAAGAAGGAAAGATCTTGGAAGTTTACGAAATGCCAACAATGATAGATGGAAAAAAAAATAAAAGACAAGTTAATGGTGCGGAAGTAACTAATATTTTTCTAAAAGATTTAAATAACGAAGATAAAGCAAAAGTTGTTGTTGAACACGTAACAGCAATGCCAGGGCAAGGTGTAACAAGTATGTTCAATTTTGGTCAATCGTTTGGTGTAGTGAAAGGAATATGTGCGGCATTAAAATTGCCAATTTATTTTGTGAGACCTGTAAAGTGGAAAAAATATTTTAACCTGATCAAAACGAATAAAGATGCTAGTCGCACTAAAGTTATTGAAATATTTCCATATATTTCCTCACAAATATCAAGAAAAAAAGACTCAAATAAAGCAGATTCAATATTAATTGCTAAATATTTTGAGGAAACGCAGAATGCATGAATATAATTAGAAAAATATTGACAAATTCATGACACATTTTAGTGCAAATTCATTTCAATGGAAGCAGAAATAGCAACACAAGCGGTTGGACTAGCCAGCGCTACAGATTTTTCATTAATAAATCTTTTTTTAAGGGCAGACATTGTCGTAAAAAGTGTAATTATTATTTTAATTTTGGCTTCAATTTATTCTTGGGCATTAATATTTGATAAATATAGGCTTTTTAAAAGCATTCATAAAACTTCTACAATTTTTGAAGATAAATTTTGGAGTTCAAAATCTGCAGAAAGTTTTTATAAAAGTCTTCCAAGTAAAACTAAAGATCCTATAGCAAATATATTTCGGTCTGCTATGGTTGAATTAATCAAATCAAAATCTAAAAATAGTGATATCCAAACTGCAAGAGTTACGAGAGTTTTAGAAATTTCAGCAGATCAAGAAATTCAATCTATTGAAAAAAATTTTTCTTTTTTAGCAACAGTAGGTGCTACAGCGCCATTTATTGGATTATTCGGAACAGTTTGGGGCATCATGAACTCTTTTCAATCAATAGCGATATCTAGAAATACAAGTTTAGCTATAGTTGCACCGGGAATCGCCGAAGCACTATTTGCAACAGCATTGGGTTTGCTTGCAGCAATACCTGCTGTGATGGCGTATAATAAATTTAATAATGAGTCTAGAATATACGGACGAAGAATAGAAAATTTTACAAAAAGATTTTTATCAATTATCTAATAAGATATGGCATTTAAATATAATCGTTCACACACAGCACCTATGAGTGAAATAAACGTTACGCCCTTTGTTGATGTGATGTTGGTATTATTAATTATATTTATGGTGACGGCACCATTACTAACAGTTGGTGTCCCAGTAGATTTACCCGAAAGTTCAGCAGATTCCTTACCTGAAGATCAGGAGCCTTTAACATTGTCAATTAACTCGAAGGGTGAAATTTTTATTCAAGAACATCAAGTTGAGTACGATAAAGTAGTAGCTAAAATTTTAGCTATTGCAAAAAATAGAACTGATACCAGAATTTATGTTAGAGGAGATAAAACAATAAATTATGGAAGAGTTTTGGAGATTATGGGTATGCTATCTGGCTCAGGTTTTACTAAAGTAGCTTTAATATCTGAACCTTATAAACAAAGGTAAATTATTTATTGATGAATGACCAAAAGTATTTTTTTATCACTGTTATTTCACTCTATAATCATTATTTTGACAGCTATTAGCTTGCCACATATGTTAAGGAAACCTGTAGATTTGCCTCCAATTATATCAGTAGAACTAATACAAATTTCAGATATAACGAATATACCTTATGCTCCTAAAGCAAAAAAAATTTTGGATAAAATTAAAAAAAAAAAGCAAAAAGACAGAATAGTTTCAGAACAAGCTCCTCCAAAAATGGTTAAAAAGGAAAAGCCTGAAGCAGTTCCGCTTCCCGAAGATGTTAAAAAACAAAAGAAAATTAAAACTAAAAAACAAAACCCAGAAAAAATTGATACTGAAATAAAACAGGTTTCAGAATTTGAAAAGAAGGAACTTTTTGATCCCGATCAAATAGCAGCACTGATTGACAAATCTAAAGTTGAAAAAGCAGAAACTACACGTAAAAGCAATAAAATTACTCAAAGCCAAGAAGAAAACTCTATAACATCTAATTTATCTCTCAGTGAAGAGGATGCATTAAAAGCCCAGATATTTGGTTGTTGGAGCATTCCTTTAGGATTACCATACAATGAAAATTTATTGGTAAGAATTAAACTAAAATTAAAAAAAGATGGTACAGTTATTAAATCAGAAATTTTAGATCATGTTAGAATGAATATACCTGGGCAGGGTTTTTACAAAGTGTTAGCTGAAAGTGCCTTAAGAGCTGTCAGATTATGCCAGCCACTTAGAGTTCCCACAACAGGTTACGAAAGATGGAAAGAATTACAACTCAATTTTGACGCTAACGAGATGCTAAAAGGATGAAAAATAAATTATTTTTAATTTTATTAATTTCTATTTTTTTTAATCAAAATTCTTTTGCTTTAATCGAAATTGATATAACCAGAGGAAATTTAGATCCATTGCCAATAGCAGTTTCACCCCTTTATATCGAGTCACAATCGTCAGAAATATTAAATGAAATAGAGGTTGGTTCTGAAATATCTAAAGTCGTTGAAAACAATCTTTTAAGATCAGGTTTATTTTATCCATTAGAAAAAGATTCTTTCGTTCAAAAACCAGCTATAGTTCACGTTAAGCCACGTTTTGAAGATTGGCAGCTTATTAAAGCTCAAGCTTTGATTACAGGAAAGATTAATATTACAAAAGATAAATTAAGAGTGGAATTTAGATTATGGGATATATTAGCAGCTAAAGAAATAATTGCTTTAGCATTCACTACAGTACCAAATAACTGGCGGAGAGTAGCACATATAATTACAGATAAGGTTTACGAAAGACTTACTGGAGAAAAAGGATATTTTGATACAAGAATAATTTATGTATCTGAGAAAGGCCCAAAAAATCAAAGAATAAAAAAATTAGCAATCATGGATCAAGATGGAGCTAATACCAAATATTTAACTTTGGGAAATGAACTTGTCTTAACTCCAAGATTTAACCCAACAAATCAATTGGTGACCTATATGTCTTTTTTTAGAAATTTACCAAGAGTTTATTTATTAGATATTGAAACGGGTGTTCAAGAAGTAGTTGGTGATTTTCCAGGTATGACATTTGCGCCAAGATTTTCCCCCGATGGAAAAAAAATAATTATGAGTTTTGCTAAAGATGGTAATTCTGATATATTTACTATGAACTTAGAAACAAGAGAAGTTGAAAAAATTACTGAACATCCTGCAATAGATACTTCTCCTTCTTATTCTCCCGATGGAAAATATATTTGTTTTAACTCTGACAGGAGTGGACTTCAACAAATATACACAATGAGAAAAGATGGTTCTAGTGTTAAAAGAATTACATTTGGAAGAGGAATATATGGTACACCAGTTTGGTCTCCAAGAGGAGATTTAATAGCATTTACAAAAATGCACAATGGTAAATTTTATATTGGAGTTATGAGAATAGATGGAACTGGAGAAAGATTGCTCACTGAAAATTTCTATCAGGAAGCTCCTTCCTGGTCTCCTAATGGAAGAGTTTTAATTTTTTACAGGGAAACCAAATCAGGAACTCAGGGTGAAGGGTTTTCAGCTAAATTATGGTCAATTGACCTAACAGGTTATAATGAGAGGTTGGTTGAAACCCTGACCGATGCTTCAGACCCATCCTGGTCATCTTTGTTAACAAAGTAGCCATTATTTTATTGAAATTTCGCTTGCATCGTGTATCTAGAAATATTAATGTTTGAAATAATTTAAGGGAGTCCACATATGGTTTTAAAAAATTTATTGAGAAATTTATTTTTAGTAGTAATAGCGACGCTATTAATGTCAGCTTGCGCTACAAAAACAACAACAAAAAAAATAGAAACACAAATATCTGGTGACGTTTTTACAGGTGAAGAAACTGTAAAATATTTAGCTACTGGTGTTCCGGATAGAGTTTTCTTTGCAACGAATAAATCGATTTTGACTACAAAAGCGAGAGATACATTAAGGAAACAAGCTGCGTGGTTAAGAAAGAATAAAAGTATTAATGTGACTGCAGAAGGTCATGCTGATGAAAGAGGCACTAGGGAGTACAACTTAGCTTTGGGAGAGAGAAGAGCTAATGCTGCAAAAGATTATCTTATGACTTATGGAATATCAGGAAATAGAATTTCAGTGATAAGTTATGGGAAAGAAAGACCAGTAAATTCTGGCTCCACTCCTCTAGCTTGGTCTCAAAATAGAAGATCAGTAACGGTTAAATCTAATTAAAAAAAATTTCAATAGATTTTTTAAAGACCCTGGAATGATGATCCGGGGTCTTTTTTTTGCCATTATTTTAATTAGTAATTAAAAAATGAATAGACTAATAAAATACTCTAAAAATTTAATTATAATTATCTTTATTTTAAATATTCAAACTAAATCATTTGGTGAGGAAAATGAGATTTACAATATTTTACAAGTCATTCAAAAAGATTTAAAAACTTTAGAAAAAGCAGTTTATTCAGGAGATTCTTTATCTACTATAAAAACTGGTGATGCAAATTTTTCTGAAGATACACTCACACGGCATTTACTGAAGCTTTCTGATATTGAACAACAGTTTCAAGAACTTACAAATAAATTTGAGGAAACAAATTTTAAAATTGACAAACTTTCAAGTAGAATTTCAAAAAATCAAGCTGATAATCAATTACGATTTCAAGATTTAGAAAATATTAAGTTTTCAGGTCAATCCCAAGTTAATGATTTAAGTAGTCAATTAGAAAAAAAATTACCTGGTTCGTCCGAAGCCCAAAATCTTGGTAGAATTAGTGATGAAGATTTAGAAAATACTAAAATAGTTCAGAAGACTCAATCTATAGAAACAACTGATACAGTTGTTACTGAAAAGTATATGAGCGAGGAAAAAATCTTACCTGAAGGAACACCAAAAGAACAATATGATTTTGCACTTAGCTTTGTTAAAGTTGGTGACTACGAAACTGCTGAAATAGCATTAAGAGAATTTGTTATGACAAATGAGAATGATGAACTTGCCGGTAATGCACAATACTGGTATGCAGAAACATTTAGAATTAGGCAACTCTACCAGGATGCGGCAGAAGCATATTTAGAAGGATATCAAAAATATCCAAAAAGTACCAAAGGTCCTGTCAATTTATTAAAGCTTGGTGTATCTTTGGTCCAAATTGGAGAAAAAGATCAGGGCTGTTCAATGATCACTGGAGTTAGTAAACAGTACCCAGAAGCTAGTCAATCTGTTCTTCAAAAAGCAAAATATGAAGAAAAAAAATTCGACTGTCCAACGAAAAAAAGTTAATCTTCATAATAAATATCTTAAAGATCCAAAAATTAACAAAATATATTTAACTTTTAAAAAAAAATTATATTCTCATATTAGAAATAAAGAATTTTGTATTGGCGTATCTGGAGGTCCAGATAGTTTAGCTTTGGCATTTTTATGTAAAGTGTTTTCAAGTGAATTTAATTGCAAATTTATTGCTTTAATAGTTGATCATAATTTAAGAAAAGAGTCTAAAATCGAGGCAACAAAAATTAAGCAATTATTAAAAATACATAAGATCAAAGCAAAAATATTTACTTGGAAAGGTAATATTCCAAATTCAAATATCCAATTTAATGCTCGTAATATTAGATATTTTATTTTTAATAAGGTGTGTAAAAAATTGAATATTAAAAACTTAGTTTTAGCTCATCACGAGGGCGATTTATTAGAAAATTTTTTTATAAGGTTGTTTAGAGGCAGTGGTTTGAAGGGTCTATCTTCATTGAATATTAAAAGACAATCAGAAAACAAAACTTTAAATGTGATTAGACCTTTAATAGATATAAAGAAAAGAGAATTAATTTATATTTCAAAACGAGTCTTTAATTTCTATCTTATTGATCCATCAAATTTTAAAGAAAAATTTTTACGTACAAAAATTAGAAATTATTTAGATCAATTTAAATTAGATGGCTTAGATATCAATAAGGTAAAACTAACTTTAAATAACTTACAATCAGCAAATGAATCTATAGATTTTTATAAAACAAAATCTACAAAAAAGCATGTAAGATATTTGCGATCTAACTCATGTTTAGTTAGATATGATTTATTTAATTTAGAATCCGAAGAAGTTATTTTCCGAACAATTGGCGATATTATTTCTAAAGTTTCTAACAGTTACTATCCTCCAAGAGGCAAATATATCAATAATCTAATAATCAGAGTACAGTCAAAAAAATTTAAGAAATCAACACTGGGGCGGTGTATTATTGAAAAAAGTAATAATTTTTTAATAATTAGAAAAGAGTTTTAAATTAACTTTAAATTATGTGTGTATTTTAAACATTATTATGTTAATTTGCCTCTTGTTTAATCTTTAATAATTATTATTTTAATCAAAAGATATACTGGTAATATAAATTATGAACTTTAGAAATTTAGTAATGTGGGCAATTATAGCGTTCCTTACCATAGGTCTCTATAATATGTTCAAACAACCACAAAACATTCAGCAAAAAAATAATATATCATTTTCAGAATTTTTGAATGAAGTTGATAATGGCAGAGTAGTACAAGTTGATATAAAAGGTAATAATATTGAAGGTACATTTGCGAACGGAAAATTTTTTCATACTTATGCACCAAATGACCCTAATCTGGTAGAAAAATTGTCTGACAAAGGAGTTGGTATTACCGCCACTCCAATAGAAGAAAAAATGCCATCATTACTTGGAGTACTTTTGTCTTGGTTTCCTATGTTGCTGTTAATAGGTGTTTGGGTATTTTTTATGCGTCAAATGCAAGGAGGCAAAGGTGGAGCGATGGGTTTTGGAAGATCCAAAGCAAAATTAATGAACGAAATGAAAGGTACAATAACTTTTAATGATGTTGCTGGCATAGAAGAAGCAAAAGAAGAAGTAGAAGAAGTAGTAGAATTTTTAAGAGATCCTAGAAAATTTAGAAAGCTTGGTGGAAAAATACCTAAAGGAGTATTAGTAGTAGGAGCTCCTGGAACAGGAAAAACATTATTAGCTAGAGCAATTGCCGGGGAAGCAGATGTCCCATTTTTTACAATATCTGGATCAGATTTTGTGGAAATGTTTGTTGGAGTTGGTGCTTCGAGAGTAAGAGACATGTTTGAGCAAGGCAAAAAAAATTCACCATGTATAATTTTTATAGATGAAATAGATGCAGTTGGCAGAAGCAGAGGGGCAGGACTAGGAGGTGGAAACGACGAAAGAGAACAAACGCTCAATCAATTATTGGTAGAAATGGATGGCTTTGATACTAATGAAGGAGTAATTATCATTGCAGCAACTAACAGACCTGATGTTTTAGATCCCGCTCTGTTAAGAGCAGGCCGATTTGATAGACAAGTAATTGTTCCATTGCCTGACATTATTGGAAGAGAGAAAATTCTAAAAGTACATGCTAAAAAAATTTCACTAGGACCAAATGTAAATTTAAGAACAATAGCAAGGGGAACTCCAGGATTTTCAGGAGCTGATTTAGCAAATTTAATTAATGAGTCTGCATTATTAGCTGCAAGAAAAAATAAAAGAATTGTTACAATGCAAGAGGTTGAGGAATCAAAGGATAAGGTAATGATGGGTGCTGAAAGAAGATCAATGGTTATGACTGAAGAAGATAAAAAATTAACAGCCTATCATGAAGGAGGACATGCAATTGTTGCTTTAAACGAAAAAGCATCAGATCCCATACATAAGGCAACGATAATACCTAGAGGAAGAGCTTTGGGGGTAGTTTGGACTTTACCCGAAAGAGATAAATATTCTCATACAAGAGAGTATTTAGAGGCAAATATATCTAAAGCAATGGGTGGACGAATTGCAGAAGAATTGATTTTTGGTCACGAAAAGGTCACTTCAGGTGCATCCTCCGATATCCAAATGGCTACAAAACTAGCGAAAGATATGGTGACTAGATTTGGAATGAGTACAGCACTTGGACCTTTGACATACGGCGAAAATGAGGATGAGGTTTTTATTGGAAGATCAATAACAAGACACCAACAAATGTCAGAAGAAACAGCAAAAAAAGTAGATGCAGAAATTAAAAAAATTGTTGATACAGGTTATAAAAAAGCAAAAAAAATACTAACGGAAAAAATAGATGATTTGCATAAATTAGCCAAAGCTTTAATATTATATGAGACATTAACTGGTGATGAAATAAATAATTTAATATTTAATAATAAACATCCAAAAAATAAAAAAGATATAAAAGAAGAGGAACAAGAAGCTTCTTCTGCATTAGGTTCTTTGGGTTTAAAACCTAAGCCCGCGATTTAAGCTTTAGTAAATGAGAAAATATTACACAAGAGCGTGTAATTTCTATTATGGAAAAATAGCAGAAAAATTAGTTTTAAATAAAGAGGCATTACCTTTAAATTCTAGACAAAATATAGCTTTTGATCAAATAGAAATTATCCAAAGGAAAAGCAATAAAATTTCCAAAAGTAGTTTTTTTTCAATTAAAGAAATAGGAAAACTTGATAGCTACATCTTGCCTGAGATAGAAAGAGATATAAAAAATATAATATCAAAAAGAACAAGTATACTGGGATTGAAATTTGATACGCCTCAAATAATGGGAGCGCTTAACATAACACCAGATAGTTTTTCCGATGGTGGATTATTTTTTGAAGAAACAAAGGCATACGAACAAGCTAAGTTAATGGTAGATAGTGGAGCTACAATTTTAGATATTGGTGGAGAGTCAACTAGACCTGGATCAACGACTGTTGATGAAAAAGAGGAATGGTTAAGAATAAAAAACACTATTATAAAATTTAAAAAAAATTATACAAATGTTCCTTTATCTCTGGATACAAGAAAACCCTATGTTATGAGCAACGGTATTCAAAATGGCGTTGATATAATCAATGATGTATCAGGTTTAAATTTTGACTACAAATCGTTTGATCTAATTAATTCTAAAAAAGTTCCATTTGTTTTACACCATATGCAGGGTACTCCGAATACAATGCAAAATAATCCAACTTATGATGATGTCTTATTAGATATTTTCGATTTTTTTGAAAAAAAAATTAAGTTTTGTTTAAAAAATAATTTTAGAAAAGAACTAATTATTTTAGATCCAGGACTAGGATTTGGAAAAAATTTGGACCATAATTTAAGGTTAATGTCTAAGATATCGATTTTTCATAGTCTAGGATGTCCAATTTTAATTGGAACTTCTAGAAAAAGATTTATCGAACATATTGTAACAAAATTTGATACTCCCGATCGAACCGGCGGTACCTTGGCATCAGTGTTGTATGGACTTTCCCAAGGAGTTCAGTTATTCAGGGTTCATAATGTTAAAGAAATTAATCAAGGAATATTAGTTTTTAACAAAATAATAAATACCAATTAATTAATGAGCAATAAATATTTTGGAACAGATGGTATCAGAGGTACCATCAACCAAGGAAATATTACTGGGGAAAAATTCTTTAAGTTTGGTTTAGCATCAGCCACTTATTTTAAAAACCAAAAAAAAAACAAACAAATTGCAATAATAGCTAAAGATACAAGATTATCTGGATATACTTTGGAACCAGCTTTGGTATCAGGCTTAACTTCGGGTGGTATGCATGTTTTTACACTGGGGCCTTTACCAACTAATGGACTTGCAATGTTAACAAAATCAATGAAAGCAAATATAGGTATTATGATTACTGCATCCCATAACCCCTATTACGATAATGGTCTTAAATTATTTGGACCCGATGGTATGAAATTATCAAATCAAATAGAAAATAAAATTGAAAAATTAATAGATGCTAAAAACACAAAACAACTAACAAATCCTAAATCACTAGGTAGGGTTAAAAGATTAGAAGATGCAAATAATAAATATATTAAAATATTAAAGAAAAATTTTCCAAATAGTTTTAAATTAAAGGGAATCAAGATAGTTTTAGACTGTGCTAATGGAGCTGGGTATAAGGCTGCTCCTGAATTGCTTAAAAGTCTTGGGGCAAAAGTTGTGGTCATTGGTGTAAAACCAAATGGTTTTAATATTAATGATAAATGTGGATCTACCTATCCATATAAAATTCAATCAGCTGTGAAAAAATACAGAGCTGATGTTGGCATTTCATTTGATGGAGATGCTGATAGAATCATTATGTGCGATGAAAACAGCAAAATTATAAATGGTGATCAAATTATTGCAATGTTGGCCCGCAGATGGAAATCAAAAAAAATTTTAAAAGGTGGTGTAATTGGAACTTTAATGTCGAATTATGGATTAGAAAATTTTTTAAGAAATGAAAAAATTAGATTTTTTAGATCCAAGGTAGGAGACAGGTACGTAAAAGAAAAGATGAAAAAATCAAATTTTAATTTAGGCGGTGAACAGTCTGGCCATATAATTCTTGGAAAATTCGCAACGACTGGTGATGGTCTAATGGTTGCATTAGAAGTGTTATTTTCATTAAGAAAAGGAAAAAAGGCTAGTGAATTGTTCGATGTTTTTGTACCTTTGCCACAAATTTTAGAAAATGTAATTGTAAAAGATAAAAACATAATTAATTGGCCCAAATGTAAGAATGTAATTAAAAAAGCAAAAAAACTTATGAGCAATCAAGGAAGGTTATTGATAAGAAAATCAGGAACAGAACCAAAAATAAGAATTATGGGAGAGTCACATAATAAAAAATTAATATTGAAATGTATAAAATTAATCAAGAAATCAATAAAATAAATTGAAAGCAAAATCTAAAATTTTAATCATCGCAGGTTCGGACTCCTCTGGCGGAGCAGGTATACAAGCAGATATTAAAACCGTTACAGTCTTCGGCAGTTATGCAATGACTGCCGTTACAGCGGTTACAGCACAAAACACTACAGGTGTAAAAAAAATTATTTCAATTCCTACTAAAACTGTTCAAAAACAACTAACAATGATTTTAGATGATATTGGAGCAGACGCAGTAAAAATTGGCATGTTGCATAATGCCAGTATAATTCAATGTGTTCATCGTATTATAAAAAAATATAAATTAAAAAATGTTGTTCTTGATCCAGTAATGGTGGCCAAAGGTGGTGCTAATTTAATTAACAACAGTTCAATTATTTATTTAAAAAAATTGCTTATACCATTATCTAGCATGGTTACTCCTAATATACCTGAAGCAGAAATATTAACAGGATATTCAATTTCAAATAAAGAGGATATGATTAAAGCAGCAAAAAAAATTCTCAACATGGGGTCAAAAAGTGTGTTATTAAAAGGTGGACATCTTAAAAACAAAATGATTTTTGATATTTTAGCTACTAAAAAAGGAATAAATATTTTTCCAAAAAAAAAAATTAAAACAAAAAATACTCACGGAACTGGATGTACATTATCCTCAGCTTTAGCCACGTGTTTATCACAAAAAAAGAATATAATTAATTCGTGTAATATTTCTTTAAATTATGTTCATCAAGCAATAATTTCTGCTCCAAGTTATGGTGAAGGTTTTGGACCTTTAAATCATTTAGTTTTATTTAATACGAGAAATAAAAATGACTAATGTAGTTGTTGTAGGTTCACAATGGGGAGACGAAGGTAAAGGAAAAATTGTTGATTGGCTTGCTGAAAGAGCCGACGTAATAGTTAGATTTCAGGGCGGACACAATGCAGGCCACACTCTTGTTATAAATAATAAGACTTATAAATTAAATCTTTTACCTTCTGGAATAGTCAGAAAAAATAAAATTTCAATTATTGGTAATGGCGTAGTTATTGATCCTTGGGCTTTATTAAATGAAATTGAACATATGGAAAATCTTGGTGTTACAATTAATAATAATAATCTATATATAGCGGAAAACGCAAATCTGATTTTACCATTTCATAAAGAATTAGATGTAATTAGAGAAGATGCAAAAGATACTGATAAAATAGGCACCACAAGAAGAGGAATAGGTCCAGCTTATGAAGATAAGGTGGGAAGAAGAGGCATTAGAGTAATTGATTTAGATGATGAAAAAAAACTATCTAAAAAAATTGATGTAATGTTATTTCATCATAATGCTATAAGAAAAGGTTTAGGAAAAAAAATAATAGACAAAAATCAATTATTGTATGAGTTACTTAAAATTTCATCTAAAATTTTAAAATATTCTAAACCAGTTTGGAAAAACATGGAAATATTTAAAAAAGTTAAAAAAAAAATACTCTTCGAAGGTGCTCAAGGTATTTTACTAGATGTAGATCATGGAACGTATCCCTTCGTCACGTCCTCAAACACGGTTGCAGGAGAAGCATCAGTCGGTACAGGTTGTGGTCTAAATACTATTAATTATGTTCTGGGAATAGTAAAAGCTTATACAACTAGAGTAGGTGAAGGTCCATTTCCCACGGAATTAAACGATAAAATAGGAAAAAAAATTTGTGAAAAAGGAAAAGAATTTGGAACTGTAACTAATAGAAAAAGGAGATGTGGTTGGCTTGATTCCATATTAGTCAGAAAATCTTGCATTATATCTGGAATAAATGGAATAGCTTTGACTAAAATTGATGTTTTAAATGAATTAGAAGATATTAATATTTGTGTTGCATATGAACTTGATGGAAAAAAAATTGATTATTTTCCAAGTAAATTACAAGATCAAATAAAAGTAAAACCGATTTATAAGCAATTGAAAGGTTGGCAGGAAGATATTACTGGAATAAAAAAATGGGATGATTTACCTGAAAATGCAAAAAAATATATTTCCTTTATCGAAGATTATTGTGGAGCAAAAATATCTTGCATTTCAACAGGTCCAAAAAGAGAAGACTCAATTTTAATTGAAGATCCTTTTAAGAAATAATTAACTAACTGGAAGTAAATTCTTTGATTTAGCAGCGTTTAACATGCACTTTTGAAGTTTTTCAAAAGCTTTATTTTCTATTTGTCTAATTCTTTCTCTACTAATTTTATATTTTTTGCTTAAGTTGTCCAAGGTGATAGGTTCATCATTAAGTCTTCTTGCATAAAGAATTGCTTTTTCTCTATCATTTAAAACGTGTATTGATTCTTCAAATAAATTTTGTCTTTGTTTAAATTCTTGATCTTGGGAAATTTTTAATTCTTGATCCATAGACTTATCAGTCAACCAGTCTTGCCATTGATCTCCATCTTCTCCAATTAAATCATTTAAAGATTTTTCTTGACCTAAAAGTCTTCTATTCATTGACACTACTTCATTTTCACTAACATTGAGACGGTCAGCAATTTCATCTACATGTTCTTTTTTTAAGTCGCCTTCAGATCTTGGAGCTATTTTATTTTTTAATTTTTTTAAATTAAAAAAAAGTTTTTTTTGTGCACTAGTGGTACCAATTTTAACTAAACTCCATGATCTTAAAATATATTCTTGCATAGAAGCTTTAATCCACCACATGGCGTATGTTGCAAGTCTAAATCCTTTTTCTGGATCAAATTTTTTTACTGCTTTCATTAAACCAACATTTCCTTCTGATACTAATTCACTTACGGGCAAACCATAACCTTGATATCCCATAGCAATTTTTGCAACTAGCCTTAAGTGACTGGTCACAAGTTTTTCCGCAGATTTTAAATCCCCTCTATCTCTCCAACTTTTTGCTAACATATATTCTTCCTCAGCATCAAGCATTGGAAATTTTTTAATTTGAACAAGGTAACTAGATAAGCCACCTTCGTTAGATAAGCTGGGTAAGTTATATGTTGCTGTTTTTGTTTTCATAATTGTTTAACTATGTACTATTTAATAAATTTTTTGTCAAAAACAAGGTGTATTATTTGCATAGATTTCTTAGTTTTTTAACCAATTTTAATAAATCTTTTGGTAATGGAACTTCAAAATAAATTTTTTTTTTATTCAGCGGATGAATAAAACCAAGAGATTTAGCATGTAAAAATTGTCTGTTAATATTTTTTAACATCAAATTTAATTCTGTATCTATTTTTTTAATTTTATAATTTTTTTTTTGATAAGATTTATCACCAACTATTGGGTTACCCTTATAAGACATATGAACTCTAATTTGGTGAGTTCTTCCGGTTTCCAGTTTGCATTCTATTAAACTTAGGGTAGGGCTTTTATTACTTTGGAAAATTTCTATAGTTTTATAATTTGTTATAGCAAATTTCCCCTTTGTAAGACTTGTTTCCATTAATTGCCTATTTCTGTTGCTTCGAGTTATATAACTTCTAATAGTTCCCCTTTGGGGCCTTAGTGTTCCCCATACTAATGTTTCATATCTTCTGTTTATTGTATGGTCATTAAACTGTTTCGAAAGATTAATATGAGCTTTGTCGTTTTTTGCGATAACTAATAGTCCACTTGTGTCTTTGTCTAATCGATGAATGATTCCTGGTCTTAGTTCTCCACCAATAGTTGACAAATTTTCTTTAGAATGATTTATAAGTGCGTTTACCAAAGTGTTTTCCAAGTTGCCAGCACCGGGGTGTACTACAAGACTAGCTGGTTTATTAATTAGCATTATATCGTTATCTTCAAAAATAATGTCTAAATCGTAATTATATGGCTTAATAAGAGTTTTTTTTGGCGGGTCAATCTTAATTATGAGATTATCTTTCAAATTAATTTTTTTTGACGGTTCAAAATTAATTTTATTGTTAATTTTTACAGAGCCTTCTAAAATCAAATTTTTTATTCTAGTTCTACTGATATCAGTTATTTTAGAACTAATAAAAACATCCAAGCGTTTACTTGAATTTTGATCATCTACAAATAACTTAATGATTTTTTTCATTTTTATTTTATAATACTCTAAATTTGATATACCTCAAATCATGGGAGTATAACTGTGGAGCAATCAATATATGAATTTATTTTATTAGCAAATAAATTAATTATTTCGTAATATCCTTTAAATTTTACTTATGGAAAAATTGTTTGTTTGTAACTTATCAAGTATCGAGAATGGTTATATTGTAAAATATATTGATACAATAAGAGATGAAATAATAGTTTTTAAATTTAATAATGAAATATTAATTCGTTCGTCTATATGTCCTCATTTTGGTGGAGAAATATATTTTGACAGAAACAAATTAATATTAAAATGTAAATGGCATGCTTGGGAATATGAACCAAAAACTGGAAAATGTTTAACTTATAATATTAAATCTAATGTTAGAAATTATGAAATCAATACTTTTCCAAAAGATTTAAAAAAATATGCTTTTTTTGTTGAAAATGATGAAATTTTTTTAAAATTATGATTTTAGAAAAAACTATAGAAAGAAGTGTAAAGGTTAGCAAAGCAGTTGTTTGGTGGAATTATTTTGATCACGAACATTTAGATGTAGTGCACGGTGGTTATAAAGAAGTTGATGTTTTATATGAGAAAGGAAATTCTTTTGTAAGTATATATAAAGTAAAAGCTCCATTCATTCCTTTTTTTTATTTTAGATTTCCCGTGTTTGGTATTTTGCATGACGAAAATACATACATGAATTATAGTTTTCAATTTGGGATCGATACAAAGCTAACAATTACAGTAGAAGAGATAGAAAAAGATTTCAGCAAGATAAAAATGAATTATAAATTTGACCTTAAAGGTTTTAAAATAATTTTTTATCCAATACTAAAATTTTTGATTACTAGGTGGAATGAAAAAGTGTGGCTTGAGGATATACCAGTAAAAACCAGAAGACAGATGGTATTAAGGATGGGATTTAAAGACTTTCATGGTTTACCAGACAACGTTGAAGATAGATTTTATGATGGTCCAATCAAATGTGATTTGCCAGTTAAGAGACATAGATATTCTACAAGAGATAGACATCCACTAAAAATTAACAATAATGAATAGTATACTAAAATTTGTGAACAAAATTTTTTAATAATATTTATCACATACAAAAATTAACCTAAAAGAGTAAAGTTAATTAAGGATATAAATGAAAAAAATTCAATTGTTGGTATTAGGATATTCAAATTTCTTGAGAAGAAGAGTGTTACCTGCTATAAAAAAAATAAGAGACATAGAATTTTCTATTTGCTCAAAATCAAATAAAATAAATTCAAAAGAAAAAATATTGTTCAATGATTATGAAAAAGCTTTGTCACAGTCTACTTCAGAAATAGTTTACATTTCATTAATAAATTCCCTCCATTTTAAATATGCAAAAAAAGCTCTAGAAAAAGGTTTTAACGTTATAGTGGATAAACCAATAACCAATTCTCTTTATGAAACAAAAAAGTTAGTTCAATTAGCACAAAAAAAAAACTTATTGTTGGCTGAAGCTACTCTTTATAATTATCACAATGTTTTTAATAAAATGATGGAATTATGTAATGGAAAAAAAAATATTTTACACATTAATGCAGAATTTAATGTTCCGCTTATCAAGAAACCCAAAGAAATTATCAGTATTAAGGGAGACTGTGAAATGGATATGGGACCTTATGCAGCGTCCATTATAAGATTATTTACCAAAGATAAAATTAAAGAGTTAAAAGTTTTTAAAGAATACTTCAAATCAAGCAATGCTGTAAAAAACTTTTTTATTTTTGCTAAACTTAAAAATTGTACGTTTTCCGGCAATTTTGGATTTGATAGGGCATACATTAGTCAAATAACTTTTTTTACAAAAAACAAAATTATTTCATTACCCCACCGTACATTCGCTTTACCTGCGGGTAAAAATATTCCTATTATAATAAAGGAAAATAATAAAACGAAAAAAATAAACGTAAAAAGGGATGATTGTGTTAGAAATTTTTTTAAAAAAATATTAAAAGCTTTAAAAAGTAATGATTTTAAAAATTTTAGTAATAATTTACTTATTGATGCAATAATTAGAGAAAAAATTAAACAATATTAAAATGAGAAAACAATACTCCCAAAATTTGAAAACTCTCAGAGAAAAAATAAAAATTAGTTCAGAAATTGAAACTCAAGAAATAGACTATGTTTTAAGGTGGTTAAAAAATAAAAATTTGAAAAAAAAAATGAAAGTTAAAAAAATTAATATTAATGAGTTAAAGGATTGGCATAATGATTGTAAAGGTAATTTATTTCATAAATCCAAACAGTTTTTTGGAATAACAGGAATTAAAGTTACAAACGCACGTAAAAGAGAAATATCATCTTGGGATCAGCCAATTTTAACTCAAAAACATGGTGGTGTCCTGGCAATTTTAATGAGAGAAAAAAATAATGGAGTTATTGAATTTTTGTTATATGCAAGAAGAGAGCCTGGAGATTTAAATTTAAAACTTTGTCCAACTTTTTCTGCAACTCAATCTAATATCAATTTGGCTCACGGAGGAAAAAAAACTTTGTTAACGGATTTAATTCTAAAATGTAAAAAAAAAAATTTAATATCTAAAACCATACATTTTGAAGAGGGAGCTAGATTTTGGAGAAAACCTAATCAAAATTTGTTAATAAATGTTGATAAAAAAGAACAAATAAAAATAAAAAACGATGATTTTATATGGTTAAATCTTAGTCAAATAAAAAAACTTAATTTTGTAGACGGAGTGATAAATCCATTTGTAAAAACTATATTATTTATGATTTAAAAAAAAATTTATGATTTCAATAATTATTCCAGTATTTAATAGTGAGAATACAATAGAAATATTAGTTAATGACATTTCGAAAACTTTAGGAGAACAATATAAATTTGAAGTAATTCTGATTAATGATTCATCAAAAGATAATTCTGAAGAAAAATGCAAGAAATTGGTAGAAAAATATTCAAATGTTTGTTTGTTTTCTTTGTCAAAAAATGTTGGAGAACATAACGCAATAATGGCAGGTTTAAATCAATGCTCAGGTGACTTTGCGGTGATTATGAGTGATGATTTACAGAATTCAACAGATTCCTTGTTGGAATTAATAAAATATGGAATTAAAGAAAAAGATAATTTTGATGTGATCTATACTTATTACGAAAAAAAAAAGTATGGTTTTATTAAAAATTTGGGAAGTAAAATTAATGATGCTATGGCTAATTTTTTATTGAATAAACCTAAATCTTTATATCTTTCTAGTTTTAAGCTTATAAATCGTTTTTTGATTAAAGAACTCATAAAATACCAATCACCTTTCACTTATATTGATGGTGTGATTTTAGGAATTACAAATAGGATCGGCAGAATAAAAGTTCAGCACAGTCAACGAGCTCATGGTGAATCCGGTTATACTATAAGGAAATTGCTACAACATTGGTCAAATATGTCTACCTGTTTTTCAATTTTTCCACTGAGATTATCATTATTGACGGGTTTAATTTTATCATTTTTTGGTTTTATTTTAGCAGTTTATTTTTTCATAGAGAAAATAACCGATATTGATAATAATGTCGCTTCAGGTTTTGCCGCAATAATTATTTCCGTAATAATATTTTCCGGTGCTATTCTTATTGCCTTGGGATTGATAGGTGAGTATGTGGGAAGAATATTTATTTCACTTAACAAAAAACCTCAATTTGTTATTAGAGATTCTTGGAGGAATAAAAAAAAGTAAAGTAATTTTTGATCAACAGAGAATAATTTGCTAAAGATTATTTAACGGCCGTTAGCTTCAATTGGATAGAGCGCTCGACTTCGGATCGAGAGGTTAGGGGTTCGACTCCCTTACGGCCGACCAAACATTAAATTCTATTCTCCGATATTAATTAAAGAGCCTTTTTTTCTTGCTTGTGAAAAAGAATAATAAAACAATGCTATTCCTATAAACAAATAAACTAAATTTAATATTAATGCGTTAATGATATTTAAGTAATTAACTGTATTATTTACTAATATTGATCTTACTTCTTCGAAAATATAAACTAAAGGAAGTGCTTTTGCAATAATTTGTAAGAATTCTGGAAGAATTGAAATTGGATAATATATGCATCCTAGTGGAGCAAGCAAAAATAATGATGACCAGGCAATATTTTCAAAGGCTGGACCATATCTTAGTAAACCTGACGATACAAACAAACCTAAAGTAACTCCGAATAAGTATAAACTAAGAAACAACAATGCTAATGGTAATCCTAAATTAAATATTGAGATACCAAAAAATGGGGTAGTTAATAAAATTGCTGGAACCAATCCTATCAGCGTTCTTATTAGAGCAGTAAAAATTAAAGCAATAATAATTTCACTTAATTTTATTGGCGCAATAAATAAATTTGTAAAATTTCTACTCCAAATTTCTTCTAAAAAAGACATATTAAAACTAATACTTGATCGAAATAAAAAATCATAAAGTATTGCAGCAGTTAATATTACGCCTAAGGCTTCATTATAATAATTACTATATAGTGTGAAAAATTTGGAAATAAATCCCCAAAGCATTATTTGTATGGATGGCCAATAAATCAAATCTAAAACTCTTGGCAATGAACTTTTGATTAAAAAAAAATGTCTTAAAAATAATGCAAAAATTTTTTGAAAATTCATTCTATTCTCTTACTATTTTTAAAAAAACTTCTTCTAAATTTTTTCTTCCATGTTTTAAAGTTAACTCTTGTGGTTTACCTTTATCTACAATAATTCCGTCTTTCATCATCATTATTTTTTCGCACAATCTTTCGACCTCGTTCATATTGTGAGATGCGAGTAAAATTGTAACATTTTTTTTTGATGCATAATGTTCAATAAATGATCTTATAAAGTCTCCAGTTTCTGGATCTAAACTAACAGTTGGTTCATCCAACATAAGTATTTCAGGATCATTAATTAACGCTTTAGCTAAACTTATGCGATTTTTTTGACCTGAAGACAATTCTCCAGTTTTTTTTTTAAGGAATTCATCGAGTCTAAGATCATCAACTAATCGAGCTATTTGTTCATCAATGTTTTTTACACCATATAATTTTGCGTAAACTATTAAGTTTTCTTCAACGGTAAGTTTTTTAGGAAGTTCAACATATGGAGATAGAAAATTCATTTTTTCCAACAAATTTATTCTTTCTTTTTCAATATTTTTTCCTTTTATTATGACTTCCCCAGAAGTTGGTTTAAGCAAACCTAAAATCATTGCAATCGTAGTTGTTTTACCACAACCATTTGGTCCAAGTAGGCCGATGATTTCACCTTTATTTATTGTAAAACTTAAATCCTTGACTGCAATTTTTGTTCCATAAATTTTATTTAAATTTTTTACTTCAATTATATTTTCATTCATTTTTTAGAAGCTTTTTTAAGTCTATCATTGATTGCCAATCCCAAACCTTGATAGGGTATTTTGCTGACAGCTATGGAACTATATCCTTTTTTTTTTATTAATCTTAATACGCTAAATAAATTTTTTGCAGCTTCTTTCATATTTTTTTTCTTACATAAACTGAAGTAGTTGCTTTTATTATATTTATTACCTGAAAAATTAATAAAAGCTTCACTTTTTTTTACACGTTTGGCATTTAATCTTAAAGGTATGCCTGGGGAATAATGAAACTTAGATTGTCCAGGAGATTTAATATTATTTAAATTATTTTTTAATTTTAATTTACATTTTAATGACTTTTCTAATTGTGTAATGGCAATTCCTCCAGGTCTCAAAATAGAATATTTTTCAGTTAAATCTAAAATTGTAGATTCTATTCCTATTTTGCTTTTTCCGCCATCAAGAATTAATTTAATTTTTTTCCCCATTTCATCTTTAACATCTAAGGCTGTAACAGGACTTAATTTTGAAAAAACATTTGCACTTGGTGCAGCCAAAGGAAAATTTAATTTTGATAATAAATTTTGAGTAATTTTATTTTTTGGAAACCTTATTGCTAAGGTTTTTTTACCATTATTTACAAATTTTGATATTTTAGAATTCTTTTTTTTGTATAATATAAAAGTGAGAGGACCAGGACAGAATTGTCTATATAATTTAAAAAAAGTTTCATCTAGAACACAATCTTTTTTTAAATTTTTAAGGTTACAATAGTGAACAATTATAGGGTTTTTAAAAGGTCTGTTTTTATACAAAAAAATTTTCTTCACGGCTTTATTTGAATATGCGTTTGCTGCTAAACCATAAACGGTTTCTGTTGGTATAGCGACTACATCGTCATTTTCCAAATATTTTTTGGCTTTGTTTATATTTGAATGGAAATTTTTCATATTTAAATTATTATTGATATAGTATGAATTCTAAAAATATTCCATCTGATATAAAAAGTAAATCAATTGAAGAGGCTCAAAAGGAAGTATCAGAAATCATAGAAATATTGGAAAAAGAAGAAAACCTTGATAATTCATTAGAAAAGTATCATCGTTTGATATTTTTAAACAATTATATCGAACAAAAATTTAAAGATAAATCAAAAAAGATATCAAAAAAAAAATATGAAAATATGAAAAAATCCTTACTAAAAAATTGATTTTTTATGATAGGATTTCAAAACAAAATTAAACAAATAGCAAAAGACACGGATCAATATCTTTATCAATATTTTAAAAAACAAGATACAAAAGCTCATCTACTTAAACCTATGAAATATGGTTTGTTTTCTGGAGGAAAAGGGTTTAGATCAAAAATTATTGTTGATACAGGCAAAATATTTAATATTAATTATGATATATTAATTGCTTTAAGTGCAGCTGTAGAATGTATTCATTCTTATTCCCTAATTCATGACGATTTACCATGTATGGACAATGATGACATTCGAAGAGGTAGACTTTCTACTCATAAAAAATTTGGAGAATCTACAGCGGTATTGGCAGGTAATTCCTTATTAATTTTAGCTTTTGAAATTTTAAGTGATAATAAATTAAAATTAATGAATAAAATTAAAATGGAATTAATTTATAATTTAGCTATCTGTTCTGGTTATCTTGGCATAGCCGGTGGTCAATATTTAGATTTAAGTTTTGAACACAAAAAAGTAAGCAAATTAAAACTAATAGAGATGCAAAATAAGAAAACTGGGAAACTTTTCAGTTTTTGTTGTGAAAGTCCAGTCATAGTTGCAAAAAAAGATTTTTCTGTAAAAAAAGATTTAAGAGAAATTGGATTACAAATAGGGTTACTTTTTCAAATAAGCGATGACTTAATTGATGTTAGAGGAAATAGTAAAAAAGCTGGAAAATTAACAAAAAAAGATACCAAAAAAGGTAAGGCAACCTTAATTAATTTGTTGGGTTATAATAATACCTTACAATTTGTTTATTTCACAAAAAATAAACTTGTTAATAAAATAAAAAAATATGGTACAAAATCTTCTGATTTATTAGAATCGCTTGAATATATTATTCATAGAGAAATGTAAATGTCACATTATAGGCAACTGAGTAAAATAAATTATCCATCGGATTTAAAAAAACTAAGTGAAGAAGAACTAAAAGAATTGGCAGTAGAACTAAGAAGAGAGT
Organism: alpha proteobacterium SCGC AAA240-E13; assembly: GCA_000504625.1. GTDB lineage: Bacteria > Pseudomonadota > Alphaproteobacteria > Pelagibacterales > Pelagibacteraceae > AAA240-E13. The sequence goes on along the minus strand of AZHR01000004.1, from coordinate 9,170 downwards.
TAATTGATGCAGTTTCTGAAACGGGAGGTCATCTTGGAGCAGGCCTTGGTGTTGTTGAACTTACCATAGCACTCCACTATGTTTTTAACACACCAAAAGACAAATTGGTATGGGATGTGGGACACCAATCATATCCACACAAAATTTTAACAGGAAGAAGAAGTAAAATCAGAACTATAAGACAAGGAAACGGTCTTTCTGGTTTTACTAAAAGATCTGAAAGTGAATATGATACATTTGGAGCAGCACATAGTTCAACTTCTATATCCTCTGGTCTGGGCATAGCTGTTGCAAAAAAATTATCTAATGATCACAATAATGTTGTTTCTATTATAGGTGATGGAGCAATGAGTGCAGGCATGGCCTATGAAGCAATGAATAATGCTGGTGCTACAAAATCAAAATTAATCGTTATTTTAAATGATAATGATATGTCCATTGCTAGGCCTGTGGGAGCTATGAGTTCATATTTAGCGAAGCTATTATCAGGAAAAATTTATTTTGGATTTAGAAAAGCAATTAAATTGGCCACATCCTTTTTTTCAAAACAATTTAGTGCTAAAGCCCATAAAGCTGAAGATTTTTTAAAAAATGTTGTAACAGGAGGCACATTATTTAGTGAACTTGGATTTTATTATATTGGTCCAATCGATGGGCATAATTTAGATGCTTTAATACCAGTATTAAAGAATGTTAAAAATTCTAAGCATAATGGACCTATTTTGATACATGCAGTTACTCAAAAGGGTAAGGGATATGAACCGGCAGAAAAAGCAGGAGATAAATATCACGGTGTTACAAAATTTGATGTAATTACGGGAAAACAAAAAAAATCACCTTCAAAGGCACTTTCTTACACTAAGGTTTTTGCAAATACATTAATTCAACATGCTGAAAATGATACCAAAATAATTGGAATAACTGCAGCAATGCCATCAGGTACTGGAATGGATTTGTTTGCTAAAAAATTTCCAGAAAGAATGTTTGATGTAGGTATAGCAGAACAACATGCTATAACGTTTGCTGCTGGTCTGGCAACCGAAGGCTATAAACCTTATGCAGCAATTTATTCAACATTTTTACAGAGAGCATATGACCAGGTTGTTCACGATGTTGCTATTCAAAGTTTACCCGTAAGGTTTGCGATTGATAGGGCTGGATTGGTTGGGGCAGATGGTCCTACTCATGCCGGTTCTTTTGATATTGCATATCTTGCTACACTTCCAAATATGATTGTTATGGCCGCAAGCGATGAAGCAGAATTAGTTAGAATGATTAATACTTCTGTATTCATAAATGATAAGCCTTGTGCTTTTAGATATCCTAGAGGAAATGGTCTAGGCATAGAACTACCAAACATTGATGAGAAGATTTCAATTGGAAAAGGTAAAATTGTAAGAGAAGGAAAAAATGTTGCAATTATAAGTTTAGGAGCACGACTACAAGAATGTATTAAAGCGTCTGTGTCACTTCATCAGAAAGGAATTTCAGCTACAATTGCAGATATGAGATTTGCAAAACCGATTGATCAGAATTTAATTTTAGAATTATGTTCAAATCACGAAGCATTGATAACAATCGAAGAAGGCTCTGCTGGTGGATTTGGATCCCATATAATGCAATTTTTATCTAGCAGAGGTATATTGGATAAAGGAATAAAATTAAGATCGATGATTTTACCAGATATTTTTATTGATCAAGATACACCAGAAAATATGTACAAAAAAGCTGGATTAGACTCTAGGTCTATTGAAGAAAAAGTATTAGAAGCACTAAAATCTAATGTTGTACTTTCTAAAACAAAATCAGTTAGTTAATTTATATACACTGAGCTTTATTCATTAAATAATGATCCAACAATACACAATTGACCATGGCTTCACCAATAGGAACGGCTCTTATCCCAACACATGGGTCATGTCTGCCTTTTACAGAAATTTCAGTATTTTTACCTTTTTTGGTTATAGTTTTTCTATTTAATAATATAGAAGAAGTTGGCTTGACTGCAAATGATGCAATTATTTCTTGTCCAGATGAAATTCCACCCAATATTCCTCCTGCATTATTGGATTTAAATAATGTTTTTTTTCCTTTTTGTCTAATTTCATCAGAACTTTCTAGTCCGCTTAATAACGCAGAATACATTCCAGATCCTATATTTACTCCTTTTACCGCGTTTATACTCATTAGTGCAGCAGCAATATCAGCATCCAGTTTTGAATAAATAGGTGCTCCCAATCCAATCGGTATTCCTGATGCCCTAATTTCTATAATTGCTCCACAAGACGAACCAGATTTTCGAACATTCAGAAGATACTTTTCCCATAATTTTATTACTGATTTATCAGGGCAGAAGAAAGGATTTTTTTGAATTTCTTTATCTTTCCAATTCTTGATATTACATCCAAGCAATCCTAATTGAATGACCGCACCAATTACTTTAAATTTTTTTCCAATTTTGCTTTGTAAAACTTTCTTGGCTATTGCTCCTGCAGCAACTCTTGAAGCCGTTTCTCTAGCGGATTGTCTTCCCCCACCTCTGTAATCTCTTATTCCATATTTTTTTAAATAAGTATAGTCAGCATGCCCCGGTCTAAATTTATCTTTGATAGTTTCGTAGTCTCTTGATTTTGCATCTTCATTATAAATGATCATGGAAATGGGTGTTCCCGTGGTTTTTCCTTGAAAAACACCAGATAAAATTTCAACTTTGTCAAATTCTTTTCTTTGTGATGTGAATTTTGATTTTCCAGGGCGTCTTCTATTCATATCTAATTGTATAACTTTTTGAGATAAAGCAATATTCGGTGGACACCCATCTACTACACATCCAATGGCGGGACCATGAGATTCACCCCACGTTGTAAAACGAAACATCTTTCCAAAAGTATTAAATGACATTAAGTTATATTGTATAGAATATTTTGACTATTTTATGAATCAAAAAAACTTATTAGGTTTAAATTCTTGTTTTATGGACTTAGATGACCCATTTGAAGTATTTAAAACATGGATGACCGAGGCTGAAAAAAGGGAAATTAAAGACCCGAATGCATCGTCATTAGCGACTGTAGATAAATCAGGCCAACCAAATGTAAGAATGGTACTATTAAAAGGACTAAGTTCCAAAGGATTTGTTTTTTACACAAATTTAAATAGTCCTAAAAGTCACGATCTTATGAAAAATCCGAAAGCCGCAATGTGCTTTTATTGGAAAAGTTTTAATAGACAAATCAGAATTTTAGGAAGAGTGACTAAAGTTGAAGAAAGAGATGCAGATCACTATTTTAACAGCAGATCTTATGGAAGTAGAATTAGTGCATGGGCTTCTGATCAGTCAAATACTATGAAAGATAGATCTTATTTTTTAAAAAAAATAGAAATTTATAAAAAAAAATATAAAAATGAAAAAAATATACCTAGGCCATCTTATTGGTCAGGATGGTGCCTAAGCCCTAAATCTATTGAATTTTGGTTGCATGGAGATAATAGAATTCATGAGAGGTTGAGATATAACAAAACAAACAAAGGATGGATAAAAGAAATACTTTATCCTTAAAAAGATCTTTCTAAACTAAAAAAAGTTAGATTTTCTAATATGCTTTTTTCCTTTGAAGGCTTAAATATGCTTAAAGAATTTGAAGCTAAATTTATAAAATGTTCTGCTTTTTTATAACATTGATTAATTATGTCATACTTTAAAATTAGTTTTAACACTATTTTGAAATCTTCTTCACTTCTTTCATTTTGTTTAAATTTTTTTTTTAAAAATTCTTTTTCACTAATATTTGCTTGTTGATATACAAGTATAATAGGTAGAGTAACTTTTCCTTCAAAAAAATCATTACCTATTTTTTTTCCAAAAAAATTTATATTCGAATTGTAGTCCAGCGTGTCATCAGCTATTTGAAATGTTAATCCTAAATTTTTCCCATAAAATTGTAATGCATCTTTCTCTTTATTACTTTTATTTGTAATTATTCCCCCAATTTTTGTTGCGGCAGCAAAAAGCGCAGCAGTTTTTGAACTTATTATTTTTAGATAAATTTCTTCCAACATATCAATTTCGCCTTTGTGTTGTAATTGTAATACTTCGCCTTGAGCAATATTTGATGATGTAGATGATAAAAGTTTTAATATTTCTTGATCTCCGTCTTCTACCATTATTTCAAAACAGCGACTTAATAAATAATCTCCCACCAATATAGAGGATTGGTTGCCCCAAATATTATTTGCTGTTTTTTTTCCTCTTCTAAATACACTTTTATCAATAACGTCATCGTGCAAAAGAGTTGCACTATGAATTAATTCAACACAAGTGGCTAAATTTACATCTCTAAGTCCATTTATGTACCCGCAAAGTTTTGAACTTTCTAAAGTTAAAAGTGCTCTAATTCTTTTACCACCGGAATTAAGGTGATGAACAACCATTTCATCAATCAAATTAACGTCACTTTCTAATCTTGTTTTTATTTTATCTTCAACTAGAGAGATTTTATGGTCTACAGAAGATTTTAAGTTATTATAAGAATCGTTAACTTTTCTTTTTAGTTGAATTACAGCACCCATATATTCAATAAAAATAATACATTAAAAAATATTTTTTTACATCGTAATTGACGCACCCTGTTTGCTTCAACCCCAGGTAGCTTTATGCTATACTTAAAACTTAAAAGGTTTTAAAAAATAGTATATTAATTAATCATTCACTACTGACATGTTTTCATTTATTAAAAAAATCATAAAAAGTATATTTTCAATATTTAAAGATAAGAGAATAGTTTCACATATTAGATTAAGTGGGGTTATTGGAAATGTTGGAAAATTTAAACAAGGAATAGATTTCGCCAGTCAGCAAGAAATAATTAGGAAAGCTTTTGCAGTTGAAGAAATTGAAGCAGTAGCTATTTCAATAAATTCTCCTGGCGGTTCTCCCGTTCAATCACACTTGATTTATAGTTATATAAGGAAAATGGCTAAAAATAAAAATGTAAAAGTATTAGTTTTTGCTGAAGATGTAGCAGCATCAGGAGGATATTTGATTGCATGCGCAGGAGATGAAATTTATGCTAATTCAAGTTCAATCGTGGGTTCTATAGGGGTAATTTATTCTTCTTTTGGGCTACAAGAGTTAATTAAGAAAGTAGGAATTCAAAGAAGAATCTACACTGCGGGTAAAAATAAAAGCACTCTGGATCCATTTGTTGATGAAAAAAAAGAAGATATAGAAAGGTTAAAAAAAATTCAGTTGGATCTTCACTCTGATTTTATAAAAGTTGTAGAAGAGAGTAGATCATCTAAGCTAAAAAAGAAAGAAAACCCAGAATTATTTACCGGTGAATTTTGGTCGGGTTCTAAATCTAAAGAGTTAGGTTTAATTGATGGTTTGGGAAATGCAGACGAAATACTTAAAAAAAAATTTGGCGAAGATGTAGTAATTAAAAAATTCGAAAAAACAAAAAGTTGGCTCAATAAAAGAATATCAGGGAGTAACGAAAATCAAATTGATACATTGATCCAATTGTTAGAAGAAAGATCTATCTGGCAAAAATATGGTCTTTAATGAAAAAAAAAATAGCTAAAAAAAAAAACAAAAAAAAAGTTGTATCAATTCAAAGTTTCCAGAATACAATTTTAAATTTACAAAAATTTTGGGGAAATCGTGGTTGTATAATTTTGCAGCCATATGATATGGAAGTAGGGGCTGGAACTTTTCATCCTGCAACAACTTTAAGATCTCTTGGGTCAAAACCTTGGAGAGCAGCTTATGTTCAACCTTCAAGACGACCATCAGACGGAAGATATGGTAACAATCCAAATAGATTACAACATTATTACCAATTTCAAGTTCTAATGAAACCTTCACCCAAAGATATAAAAAAACTTTATTTAAAAAGTTTATTGACTATTGGAATAAATTATAAAGATCATGACATTAGATTTGTTGAAGATGATTGGGAAAGCCCAACATTAGGTGCTGCAGGACTAGGGTGGGAAGTTTGGTGTGATGGTATGGAAATTACTCAGTTTACTTATTTTCAACAAATGACCGGCATTGAATGTAAACCAATATCTGTTGAATTAACTTATGGATTAGAACGAATATGTATGTTTACACAAAAAAAAAATAATGTCTTTGATTTATTATGGAATGATGATGGAATAAAGTATAGGGAAGTATTTTACCAAGCAGAAAAAGAATTTTCAGCATATAATTTTGAACATGCTAATACTGAATTTTTATTCAAGATTTTTGAAATGACAGAATTAGAATGTAAATCTTTACTTGATAAAAAATTATCATTGCCTGCCTATGATCAATGCTTAAAAGCTAGCCATGCTTTTAACCTTTTAGATTCAAGGGGAGCAATCAGTGTAGCACAGAGAGCTGGATACATTTCAAGAATTAGAGATTTAGCAAAGGGGGCAGGATCTGTTTGGCTGGAAACACAAACTTAACTCATGTCAGAATTTTTTTTAGAGTTATTCAGTGAGGAAATACCTTCAGGATTACAAAAGCATGCAAGAAGGGAAATATTAAAACTTTTTACAGAAAGTCTTGATAAGTTAAATATTGATTTTAAATCAAATAAATCTTATTCCACACCAAAGAGGCTGGTTATTTTTTTTGACGGATTATCAGAAAAAATAGAACAAAAAGAAATAACTATAAAGGGTCCCAAGGTAGATGCTCCCAATATTGCGTTGGAGGGTTTTACAAAGTCGAATAGTTTAGATCCTGAAAATATTTTTGAAAAAAATACAGAAAAAGGTAGATTTTTTTTTGCAAAAATTGACCCCAAGACTATTTCAGTTAAACAAGAATTAGCCAAAATTATTCCTGATGTTCTAAATAAATATTCTTGGAAAAAATCCATGAGATGGTCGAACTATACTTTAAGTTGGGGTAGACCGTTAAAATCGATTTTAGCTTTATTCGACAATGAAACAATTCAATTTAATTTTCACCATTTAAAAAGTAATAATCTTACATTTTCTGATGAAATTATGGAAGAAAATCAAAAAGAAATAAAGAATTTTAAATCTTATTTAAAATTTTTAGAATCAAGAGACATTATTTTAGATCAAAATCTCAGAGAAAAATTGATATTAAAACAAATTGATAAAGTTTGTTTATCAAGACAATTAAAAAATAAAATAAATGAAAAATTATTGGATGAAATAGTCAATTTATTAGAAAAACCCAATGTTTTTGTGGGAAAATTTGATAAATCTTTTTTAAATATACCTCAAGAAATATTAATTAATTCAATGCAAGTACACCAAAGATATTTTCCCCTATTCGATCAAAAAGGGCAATTAATTAATAATTTTATTGCTGTTACAAATTTAGAAGATAAAAAAGGACTTGTTAAAATTGGAAATGAAAGGGTTATTTCAGCTAGATTATCTGATGCAAAATTTTTTTGGGAAAAAAACAAAGCACAAAGTTTGATTAAACAGGTTAATGATCTTAAATCAATTAATTTTTTTTCAAAATTAGGAACCGTATTTCACAAAGTTCAAAGAATTAGAAAAATTGGCAATATGATTTCGGACCAACTTAATTTAAATAAAGAAAAAGTGGAAATTTGTACATCAATTTGTAAAGTAGATCTTCTTTCAGATTTAGTTGGAGAATATCCTGAACTTCAAGGCGTTTTAGGAAGTTACTTTGCTGAAGCTCAAGGATTTGATGAAGAGATATGTTTAGCTATTAAAGAACATTATCTTCCTTTAGGACCAGAAAGCAAAATACCAAAGAAACCCATTAGTGCTGCTGTTTCTGTGGTAGATAAAATAGATACACTAGTTGGTTTTTTTGGTATTAATGAAAAACCCACAAGTTCAAAAGATCCTTTTGCATTAAGAAGGTCTGCTCTTGGCCTCTTAAGAATCATTATTGAGAATAATTTATCTATTCAATTAAAAGATCTGATCAATTATTCAATTAATCTTTATTCTGAGCAAAAAATTCAATTTACCAATCAAACAACATTAGTTGAACTAATGCATTTTATGAGAGAAAGAATAAAAAATTATCTAAAGGAAAAAAAAATAAGACATGATATTATAGAGGCAGCCATATCTTCACATAGTTCTGACGATTTTGTTTCATTAAATAATAAATGCACAATATTAAATAAATTTTTAAAAAAAGATTTAGGAAAAAATATATTGATAACTTATAAAAGAGCATCAAATATACTGCATCAGGAAAAGAAAAAAATTAATTTAAAAATTACAGGAGAACCTGATTCAGTTTTGTTTACTAAAGATGAAGAAAAGATCCTTTTTAATCAAATAAATGAAGTTAGGAAGTATTTTTCCAGTGCTGTAAAAAATGAAAATTATATAAAAACATTAGAGATCCTATCAAATACTAAAAAAAATACGGACAATTTCTTTGATAAAGTAATAGTCAATGATAATAACAAAAGTATAAGAAAAAATAGGCTTGAATTGTTAGAAATGTTTTGTAAGACCTATGACAACTTCGTTGATTTTTCAAAAGTAGAAGGGGTATAATTGAATAAACTTATATTTAATTTTAGTAGCAATCAGCCAAGAAAAAATTTTAATTCAAAAAATATTTTAGGCGGCAAAGGTTATAATTTGGCTGAAATGGGTAGGCTTGGACTTTCTGTTCCACCAGGATTTACTATTTCCACAAAAGTATGTGAATTATTTTATAAGAATAAAAAAAAATTACCTTCTTTTATTATAAAGTCAATTAAGAAAGAACTAAAATCAATTGAAAAAACTTCCAAAAAAAAATTTGGTGATCTAAAAAATCCTCTACTTGTTTCCGTTAGATCCGGATCAAGAGTATCTATGCCTGGAATGATGGATACTGTTTTAAATTTAGGACTGAATGACAAAACTGTTTTTGCTTTAGCAAAAAAAAACATCCAACCCAAGATTTGCACATGATAGTTACAGGAGATTTATACAAATGTATGGTTCAGTAGCTTTAAATGTCAAAAATTATCATTTTGAAGAATTAATTGAGAATTATAAACTTACTAAAGGTGTTATTAAAGATACTGATTTGGATGAAAATGATTGGGATGGATTAATTAAAAATTTCAAAGATCTAATTAAAAAAGAAACAAAAAAAGATTTTCCACAAGATGTTTTTGAACAATTATATGGTGCTATAAAAGCTG